>JBBSFF010000347.1:0-2641 GCA_038238995.1 Sphingomonadales bacterium | reverse complement strand
GCCGGGCCCGGGGTCGCCGAAACCCGCCGCGTGCTCGCCGGGGATCTGGGGGACTGACGCCGCCGGGCCAGCGTCGGACGCGCCGGAATCGCGGCGAAATTTGCGCACCGCCGCGTTGGGCGGCATCCGGTGGGCGCGGTCGCGTTGATTTGCGGCGTTGTGCGCGGCATGGTGCGGGGGCGTGGGCGGCCACTCGACGGCGCCGCGCGAATTGGGTTGCGCCGGGGTCAAGTGGTTCAAGTCGTTCATATTTACGAGGCCGAAAGTCATGATCCTGCTGCTCCTCACGCTCACCGCCGCGACCCCCGTCGCCGCCAGCATGCCGGTAACCCCGCAGGAGCGGAATGCCCTTCGCGACGCCTGCGCCAAGGTCCGCGGCGACGCCCCCGCGACCCCCGCGACCCGCGCCGCATTCAAGGCCTGCGTCGCGCAGATCCCCTATGACGGCGACCTGCCGCCGAATCCCAAGTCGCGGAAATAAGGCTCAAAAACGACTCCGCAGGGCGGCAAGCGCGGCGGGGGTGTCGACGTCGACGAGGATGCCGGGGTCGTCGACCGGAACCTCGACCAGCCGGTCGTTGACGCGCGCGAGCAGCGCCTTGCCGCCGCCGTCGCCGGTCACCGCCGCCAACGCCGACCAGTGCCCGCGCCCCCAGCCGACCGGGTTGCCGCGCTTCCCGCGCCACGTCGGCACCGCGACCGTCACCGGGTCGCGCAGCGCCGCGGCGAGCGCGGCATAGGTCGCGGGATCGACCATCGGCATGTCGCCGAGCGCGACGATCACGGCGCTCCAGTCCGCCGGGGCTGCCGCAAGCCCCGCCCGCAGCGACTGGCTCATCCCCGCGGCGAAGTCGGGAGCGGCAACATAGGTCGCGGGTCGATCACCGAGCGCCGCGCGAACCTCGTCGGCGCGGTGGCCGAGAACGACGACCGGGGGCGGCAGCCCAACGGCGGCGAGCCGGTCGACGACGTGCGCGATGACCGGCTTCCCGCCGGCGTCGGCGAGCAGCTTGTGCTCGGCCCCCATCCGCGTCGACCGCCCGGCGGCGAGGACGATCGCGCCGACCATACCTTCCGGGCGAACGGCGGCGCGCGGCTGCGGACGCTTGGCCTCGGGAAGGAGTCCGCCGACCCCCATCGCGGCGATGTCGGCGCTGGTCACGACGATGCCGGCGGCGAGGCGTTCGAGGACCCAGTCGAAGCCGTTGCGCTTCGGGCTCCGCGCGCACCCGGGAAGCCCGATCACCGCGCGCCCGCCGAGCGACCCGAGGCACAGCAGGTTGCCCGGGTCGACCGGCATCCCCAGCCGCTCGACCGCGCCCCCCGCCGCAATGATCGCCGCCGGAATGACATCGCGCCGGTCGGGGGTCGCAGACGCCCCCGCGACGAGCAGGATCGCGTCGCCGGGCTGCACGGCGAGGCAGGCGGCGAGGGCTTCGGTCGCGTGGGCGCATTCCGCCCAGCCGGAGTCGAGCGCACCACCGATCGCGTCGATCCGTGCCCGCGTCACCGCGTCGGTCCGCGCGAGCATTTTGGTCGAGGTAGCGGCGAGGACGGTCTGGATCAGGTAAAAGCGGTGCGGCACGAACGGCGCGACCGCCAGCGGCACGGCGGCGGCAGCGGCAGCGGCGAGCGCGGCGCGCGGCACTGCGAACGGGATCAGCTTGACCGTCGCCACGACTTCGCCCGCCGCGACGCGCGTCATCGGCGCGAGCGTGCCGAGGGTAAGGCCCTCGTCGACCGCGTTGACCGCATCGATCGCGCCGGGATCGAGGCGGAGCAGCCCGTCGGCGGCGGCGATGAGGTTCGCCCGACCGTGGGCGGCGGGAGCGACGACGACGCCGGACCCGGCGAAGGCGGCGGCGAGGGTGGCGGCGGCTTCGTCTTCGGCTACATCGTCGGGGCCAATCCGTGCGACTACCACCGTCGCGACCTCCGCGACGAGCGCCGCCGCCACGTCGGTCGCGCTCAACACACGGCCCTTTGACCAACGCTCGCCGGCGATCAGTACGGCATGGGCAAGCATCGCTCCCGCCGCGTCGGCGGTGGCAACCGGACCGAAGATCAAGTCTTGCCCCGCCACGCCGCCGTCATCTGCGCCGCGATCGACAACGCGATCTCGGCGGGGTTCGCCGCGCCGATGTCGAGCCCGGCGGGGCCACGCACTCGCGCCAGCGTCGCCGCATCGAAACCGAGCGCGGCCAGCCGTTCGAGCCGACCGGCGTGGTTCTTCCGCGACCCCAGCGCGGCGATATAGAATGCTTTCGACCGCAACGCCGCTGCGAGCGCGACATCGTCGAGCTTCGGGTCGTGGCTCAGCGCGACGACCGCGCTCGCCGCGTTCGGGCGCCAGCGCGCGAGCGCGTCATCGGGCCAGCCATCGTCGAGCGCGATGCCGTCGAAGCGCGCATCCCTCGCGAACAGCCCGCGCGGGTCGATCACCAGCGGCGCGTAGCCGAGCAGTCGCGCGATCGGCACGAGCGTCTGCGCGATGTGCACAGCGCCGATCACCGCCAGCCGTAGTGGCGGGGCATAGGCATGGACAAAGTCGCCGGTCGCGGCCTCCGTGGTCGTCCCCGCCGCGAGGTCGGTCGCGAGCGTCACCGCTTCGCCGTCGGCGCGCGCCGCGAGCAACCGGTCG
>JBBSFF010000346.1:0-2649 GCA_038238995.1 Sphingomonadales bacterium | reverse complement strand
GCGAGGCGAAGTTTGTCAGCACGCTGCTTAGCGCGCTTGGCCGCCCCGACCTCATCCCGGTCGCTGCGGCCCCTGCAGGCGACCAGCATGCGCTGATCGCGTTCCTCCAGGCGACGTTCGCCACCAAAACCCGCGACGAGTGGACCGCGTGGTTCGCCGGGCGCGACGTCGCCTTCGCCCCGGTCCTCGACTTCCGCGAGGCGCTCGACCAGCCGCACGTCGCCGCGCGGCGACAGGCGCCCGACCTCGCCCCCGCGATTCAGCCGTCGACCTCGATATGCATGGCATAAGCGAAACGGTCGCCGGGGTGAACGCTCACCGACACTTCGACGACGCGCGCCTGCGCATCGAGGTAGCAGCGCAGGATGCGCAGCGTCGGCGAGCGCGGACGGATGCCGAGCGCCGCTGCCGCCTCGCGCGCCGCGGGGACCGCCTGGATGTCCTGCGTCACGCGCGCGATGCGGATCGCGGCGATCTGTTCGAGCTGCTGAAAGATCGTCCCATGGCTGGCAAGATCGACCCGCGCGACGGCATCGCGCAGCGACGGATGAATGTAGGCGTCGACGAACGCGATCGCCGCGTCGCCGTCGCGCGTCCGGACGCCGCGGAAGTGCGACCAGCCCTTGCCGGTCGGCAGCCCGATCTCGGCGGCGAGCTTGGGCGGCATCCCGGTGTCGCCGCCAACGGCATAGGTGACATGCGTGTCGGCGGCGTATTGCAAAATCTCGCCGACGTTCGACAGCGGCTGATGAAGTGCGCCGTTGCGTGCCGTCGGGCGGACGACCGTCCCCGATCCGCGGCGGCGGTGGATCAATCCATCGGCCTGCAAGCGGCGCAGCGCCTCGCGAACGGTAAAGCGGCTAACGCCGAAGCGTGCGCACAGGACGTTTTCGGTCGGGAAGGCGTCGGCGGGCATCGTCCCCGACAGAATTTCACCGCGCAGGTCGTCGGCCAGCTGGCGGTAGCGCGGTATCGACAGCGTCTTCGCCAAACGGTCTCTCCCCGGTGAGCGCTAGCTATAGCCTGACCGAGCGGCTTGCACAGCATCTGCTTCGCCCGGTCGATGATGCAGCACGGTCACGCGCGCGGCTGCATCTGCTCGACTGGCTCGGGGGCGTCGCGGGAGCGCGGCAGAGCGCCGTCGCCCGCACTTTCCACCCGATGCCGGAAAGTGCGCTGACGATGGCAGCATTTCTCGGCAACGTTCTCGAAATGGACGATATTCACCGCACGGCATTGCTTCATCCGGGACCGGTGATCTGGCCCGCGGTGCTCGGCGGGACGGCCGGTACGGACGACCTATTCGGGGTCGCGATACGGGGGTACGAGGCGATGATCGCCGTCGGCGCGACCTTCGATGCGCGCCACTACGCGCACTTTCACCCGACCGCGACCGCGGGAGTATTCGGCGCGGCGGCGGCAGCGGCGTTCGGTCTGAACGCCAGCGAAGGACAACTCGCGCATGCGCTGGCGCTCGCCGGGTCGGTCGCCGGCGGCGTGTGGCAGACGCGGCACGATGACAACATGGCCAAGGCGTGGCACGTCGCTCACGCCGTCGAAACTGGGCTTTCGGCCGGCCGTCACGCGGTCCACGGCGTCACAGGCCCACGACATGTCCTCGAAGGGGCGCAGGGCCTTTACGCGGCGATGACGACCGCGCCAAAGCCGATGACGTTCGGCGACGGGTGGCGGATCACCGAGGTCAGCTTCAAGCCGTGGGCGGCGTGCCGACACTGCCACCCGGCGATCGACACCGCGCTCGAGCTACGCGCGCAGGGACGACTGACGCCGCCGTTCCGCGTCGAAACCTACGCCGACGCAGTTACCTTCTGCGACCGGGCCGCGCCCGCGACCGAGGCGCAGGCGAAGTTCTCGCTCCAGCACAGCATCGCCGTGATCGCGGCCGGGCGCGACGCGACCTGCGCCGATTTTACTCCCGAAGCCATCGTCGATCCCGTGATCGCCCACCTCCGCGGGCTCGTCACCTTAACCGCGGCGTCCGAGTTTACCGATCGCTACCCGGCACACTTCGGTGCGCGGTTGATTTCAGGCGGCGGCAGTGTCGATTTGATCGACACCCGGGGCGATCCCGAGCGCCCGCTCGATACGGCCGGGGTCATTGCCAAAGCGCACGACTTGTTTGCGTGGGGGCAGGTACGCAACGGCGAGGCGGCGGTCGCGGCGGCACTCGAGGGCGACGATCCCGTTGAAATAATCCGTCTTCTCGACGGCTGGTTGGCATGAGCGCGACGACCGACCTGCTCGACTTCATTGCGGCACCGCACCGCCTGCCGGGGCCGGTTCGCGCCGACACCCTAAGCCTTCTTGCCGATACGCTGGTAGTCGGGGCAGCGGGGGCGTCGGCCCCGGGCGCGATGGGGGTTCTCGCGGCGGCGCGCGCCTGGGGAGACGGCGACGCGGCGCGTGCGCTCGGCAGCGGCGAGCGGCTACCCGCGGCGAGCGCGGCGTTCGTCAACGGCTTCCGCATCCACTGCCTCGAGTGGGATGCGGTTCACGAAGCTGCGGTCGTCCACGCGTGTGCGGCGGTGACGGCGGCGCTCGGCGCGGCAATTGATGCGCACGGCGGATGCGACCCCGATGCGGCGCTGACCGCGCTGGCGGTCGGGGTCGACGTCGCGGCGGGACTCG
>JBBSFF010000345.1:0-2664 GCA_038238995.1 Sphingomonadales bacterium | reverse complement strand
GCGCCGGTGCCGTTGCCGCCGATGCCGCCACCGATCAGCGCGCCGCCGGCACCCCCGGCGAGAGCGCCGCGACCGGCATTGTTGGTCCGCTGCTGCCCGGTTTCGGGATCGGTCACGCAGGCGGTCAGCAACAGGCTTACCGAGGCAGTCAGCATGATGAGGCTTTTGGTCATCGACCCGTGCTCCTGTGATAGTGCGACCAGCGTTAAGTCACGCGAATGCCGAACGCGCGATGAACAAAGGTTGCGCTGCGCGCGTTCCTTATTCATCAAGGCTGTGGTCGGGCACAAGCCGCCGACCTGAGCGTGGAGCATATGCACCCCTTTCCGTGGACCGATGCCGTCATCGTGCTGGCATTGATCCTGCTCAATGGCTTTCTCAGCATGTCCGAGCTGGCAATCGTCGCGTCGCGTCGCCCGCGCCTGAAGGGGCTGGCGGCGGCGGGTGTGCGCGGGGCGGCGACGGCGCTGCAACTGAGCGAATATCCGGCGCGGCTGTTGTCGTCGGCGCAGATCGGTATCACGCTGGTGGCGATCCTGAACGGTGCTTATTCGGGGACCAGCCTTGCCGGGCCGGCTGGCGAGCGGTTCGGCGTCTGGTTCGGACTGTCGGCGCATACCGCCGAGGACCTCGGCTTCGGCGTCGTCATCGTGCTGACGACCTATGTTTCGGTCATCGTCGGCGAATTGGTCCCCAAGCAGTTCGCGCTGCGTTCGCCCGAGGCGATCGCGTGCGCTGTGGCGCCGTTCATGCTCGGGTTGACGCGCGTTGCCGCACCGTTTGCGTGGTTGCTCGACCGGTCGAGCGCGCTGGTGTTCCGCCTGCTCGGTCAGCGCCGCGACGGTAACCACATGGTTACCGAAGAGGAACTGCGCTCGGTCGTTGCCGATGCCGAGACCGCCGGCGTGATCGAACAAAGCGAACATGCGATGATTTCGGGCGTCATGCGCCTCGCCGATCGCCGGGTGCGGGGCGTGATGACGCCGCGCACCGATGTCGACTGGCTCGACGCCGATGCCACCGATGCCGATACTCGGGCGGCGCTGATCGCGACGCCGCACACGCGGCTGCCGGTGGCGGCGGGGTCGGTCGACGACATCATCGGCGTGCTGCAGGCGCGCGACGTCGTCGCCGCGCTGATCGAGGGGCGTCCGCTCGACCTGCGCGCGCTGGCGCGGCCCGCGCCGGTGTTGCCCGACATGCTCGACGCGATGGATGCGCTCGCCAGCCTGCGCGACGCCGACATTCCGATCGCGCTGGTCCACGACGAATACGGGCATTTCGAGGGGATCGTGACGCCGGCCGACTTGCTCGCGGCGATCGCCGGCGAGTTCCGCTCGGACGTCGACGACGCCAACGATCCGCCGGCGGTCGAACGCGGCGATGGGTCATGGCTGTTGTCGGGGTCGCTGCCCGCCGACGAGATGGCCGAGCGGCTGGGGCTCGATCTGCCCGCGAGCCGCGACTACCAGACCGTCGCGGGCTACGTCCTCGCGCAAATCCGACATCTGCCCGACACCGGCGAAGTGTTCGACGCCGACGGCTGGCGTTTCGAGGTCGTCGACCTCGATGGCCGCAAGATCGACAAGGTCATCGCGACGTGCATCGCGAAGGCGGGGGAGTAGGCGTCAGATGTCGGCGGTATAGCCCAGTTGCTCGCGCAACCGCTTGAGCGTCTTCGCGACGAGTTGCGGGTGCTTCGAAGCGTGCTCGACGAGGATCGCGCACGGCACATCGTTCTCGTCGTAATAGGTCACGACATCCGGCCGCTGTTCGTCGCCTGTGAAAATTCCTTCGCCGGTAAGATCGACGTGAAACGAATCGGTGTCCGGAAAATACCGGACCATTTCGTGCGTTTTGAAGTTGTGGCGTTGATTATTCACGGGCGAAATCCTCGATCTCGAAACGCATTATGCACCGTTTCCAAGTCGGATAATACGACAACACGCACCCAGTAGGTGTCCGTCGCATCGCGCCCCCATAATCGCTACCTCCCATCGGCCTGAAGCTGACGCATGGCCGGAGCCGCGACGACCGCCGCGATGTCATCGAGCGCGACGAGCAAGCGGTCTGGTTTCTGCGCACGCGAAATTGCGAAGTACACCGTCCGCCAGAACGGCGGCGGCGGGAGCGGCGGGGCCTCGCTCACGCCCCCGCTTTCAGCGCCTGCTCCCACGCCAGATCGGCGAGCGGGGCCACGCCCGCGCCGCTCGCCTTGGCGTGCGCGCTCGCTGCGGTGCCGCGCACCACCCGCCCCTGGATGCCGTGCAGGATCGCGGCCAGCCGGAACATGTTGTACGCGACGTAGAAATCCATGTTGGCGATGCCGTCGCGCCCCGTCCGGCGGCAGTACGCGGCGGTATATGCCGCCTCGTCGGGGATGTTGAGCGCGACGAGGTCGACGCCGGTGAGGCCGGCGGTCATCGACGGCGGCATCCGGTACATCATCAGGTGATAGCTGAAATCGGCGAGCGGGTGGCCGAGCGTCGATAACTCCCAGTCGAGCACCGCGAGCACCTTCGGCTCGGTGGGGTGGAAGATCATGTTGTCGCAGCGATAGTCGCCGTGGACGACGCTGACTTCCTCGCCCGCCGGGATGTTGTTCGGCAGCCAGTCGACGAGCTTGTCCATCGCGTCCGACCGCCCGGCGTCGGCGTCGTCGAG
>JBBSFF010000344.1:0-2694 GCA_038238995.1 Sphingomonadales bacterium | reverse complement strand
GCGGTCGACGTCGCCGAGCGGACCGGGGCGAGCGTCGTCCCCGAGGTCATGGTGCCGCTCGTCGCCGCGCCGCGCGAGCTCGAGATCATCCGCGCCGCGATCGACGCCGAGGCAGAGGCGGTGTTCGCCGCGACCGGGCGGCGGCTCGATTATCTCGTCGGCACGATGATCGAACTGCCGCGCGCCGCGATCCGCGCGAAAGAGATCGCCGCCTTCGCCGATTTCTTCTCGTTTGGGACCAACGACCTGACCCAGACCGCGCTCGGCATCAGCCGCGACGACGCGTCGAAGTTCCTGACCGCCTACGTCGAGCAGGGCATCTACGCGCGCGACCCGTTCGTCACGATCGACGTCGAGGGCGTCGGCGAGCTGATCGGGATGGCCGCCGAGCGGGGGCGCGAGGCCAAGCCGTTGATAAAGCTCGGGATTTGCGGCGAGCACGGCGGCGATCCGGCGAGCATCGCCTTCTGCGAATCACTCGGGCTCGATTACGTCAGCTGCTCGCCGTACCGCGTGCCGATCGCGCGGCTCGCGGCGGCGCAAGCGGCGCTGAAGGCCCGCGGTTAGGGCTTCTCCGCCGGGGGCGTGTGGCGCATCAGAATCGGCGTCTGCGCGAGCGCGAAGACGAACGTCAGCCCGGTCACGCCCCAGACCTTGAACGTCACCCAGTCGTCGGTCGTCAGCGTCCGCCGCAGCACCTCGTTCAACACGCCCAAGGCGATGAAAAACACGATCCAGTTGCGCGTCAGCTTCGCCCAGCCGGCGTCGCTTAGCCCGGTAAAGGCGTCGCCGAGGACGGTCTTGAGCAACGGCCGCCCGGTCGCGACGCCGAAAATCAGCACGCCCGCGAGTAGCGCGTAAATCACCGTCAGCTTGATCTTGATGAACGCCGCGTCGTGGAGGAACAGCGTCGCCGTGCCGAACACGAACACCATGACCCCCACGAGCCACAGCATCGGCGGGATGCGCCCATAGCGGAAGTGCGCGATCGCCATCGAGACCAGCGTCGTCGCCATCACCGCGGCCGTCGCGACGTAGATATCGGCGACGCGGTTGGCGACGAAGAACACGAGCAGCGGCGCGAAGTCGAGGATCGCCTTCACGGTGGGGGAGGGGGTGCGGCGCGGGACGAGCATCGCGGGGATGTAGCGGGTCGGGAGCATATCGTCATCCCCCACCGCTTCCCCTCCCCTTCAGGGGAGGGGCGAGAGACGCGCCCCGTGGCGCGGGTCGGGGGTGGGGACCGCTTCGGTATTGCAACACCGCAACTCCCCACCCCCTGCCGCCTCCCCTGAAGGGGAGGGGAGGCTATGAGGCGACCGATGCGATCGATAAGGAAAGGCGTGCCCCCCGCCACCGCCCTCACCGCCACCGATCTCGCCTGCGACCGCGGCGGGCGGCGGGTGTTCGAGGGCGTGTCGTTCACGCTCTGCCCCGGCGAAGCGCTGCAGATCGAGGGGCCGAACGGGGCGGGCAAGTCGAGCCTGTTGCGGTTGCTCGGCGGGTTGCTGGCCCCGGCGGCGGGGACGATCGACAATCCGTTTCGGATCGCGTGGGCGGGGCACGAGGTTGCGCTCAAGCCGGGAACCCGCCTCGCCGATGAACTTGCGCATTGGGCGGCGCTCGACGGCGCCGACGCGGGGGCAGTCGACGCCGCCTTAGACGCCTTCGCGCTGACCGCACTCGCCGACCTGCCCGCCGGCATCCTGTCGAGCGGACAGCGGCGGCGCGCGGCCCTTGCACGCGTGATGGCGTCGGGGGCGGAGCTGTGGTTGCTCGACGAACCCGGGGTCGGGCTCGACACCGCGTCGCTCGGGCGGCTCGCGGCGGCGATCGCGGGGCATCGTGCACGCGGCGGGCTGGTCGTCGCGGTGACGCACAACGATCTCGCGATCGTCGCGCCGCAAGTGCTCAGGCTCAGCCGGTGATCTTCGTCGCACTCATCCGCCGCGACGTCGCGCTCGCGCTGCGACGACCGGGGACGCTCGCGCTACCGGTGCTATTCTTCGTCCTCGTCAGCGCGCTGTTTCCCTTCGCGGTCGGCCCCGACGCGCGACTGCTCGCGCGGATCGCGCCGGGGGTCGTCTGGGTGGCTGCATTGCTCGCGAGCCTCTTGCCGGTCGAGACGCTCGTCGAGCCCGACCGCGCCGACGGCACGCTCGACCAGATCGTCACGCGCGGGATCGCGCTCGAGGTGTGGACGGCGGCGCGGCTCGCCGCGCATTGGCTCGGGTTCGCGGTGCCACTGCTCGTCGCGCTCCCGGTCGCGGGCGTCCTGCTCGGCACACCGTTCGCGGTGCTGGGCGAACTTGCACTCGGGCTGCTGCTCGGCACGCCCGCGCTCGCCGCGCTGGCGTTGCTCGCGGCGAGCCTGACGGCAGGGCTGCGCGGCGGCGGTGCGCTCGCCGGGCTGATCGCGCTGCCGCTCGCGCTGCCGGTGCTAATCTTCGGGGTCGGCTTCGGGGGGGATGGCGCGCTCCGGCTCCTCGCGGCCAGCAGCCTCGTGCTCGTCGCGCTCGCGCCGTTCGCAGCGGCGGCGGCGCTCAAGGCGAGCATCGACTAAGCAATTTGGTACATTGCCGGTGCATCTTGCGCAGGGCATGATGTCCTCAAGTGCGGTCGGACCCCCCCGGCGTCGCACGGGAGGGGATCTTCGATGACGCTCAGGATGCTTGCCGTCGCCGCCGCGCTCGG
>JBBSFF010000343.1:0-2704 GCA_038238995.1 Sphingomonadales bacterium | reverse complement strand
TTCGCGCCACATGTGTTCGCGTTTCTCGACAACCTCGCCGCGCATCAGGACCGAGCGTGGTTTGCCGCGCACCGCGCGGTTTACGAGGACGCCGGCCACCGCCCGATGGTCGCGCTGCTGATCGCGCTCGAGACGGCGCTCGCCGAGCGCGACGTCGCGCTCAAGGGCGACCCGGTCGCGTCGGGCATGCGCCTCTACCCCGACGTCCGCTTTTCAAAGGATAAGTCGCTGTACAAGACCAACATCGCTGCCGCCCTGACGCGAACCGGCGACCGCCGCGATGCAGGCGTGCTGTATATCCACATCGCGTCCGACAGCTGCTTCGTCGCGGCGGGGTTCTACCATCCACCGACCGAAACCCTCGATGCGATCCGCGCGACGATCGCCGGGAACCCGGCCAAGTTCCGCGAGATCGTCGCCTCGCTGGCGGCGGCGGACCTCGCACTCGATCGCGGCGATACGCTGACCCGGCCCCCGCGCGGGTTCGACGCCCCCTACCCCGACGACGTCGCGGCCGCGCTCAAGCTGAAGTCGTTCGTCGTCCAGCGGAGCTTCACCCGCGCCGATGCCGCCTCGGCGACGCTGGTCGACACGATCGCCGACTTTGCCGCCGCCGCAAGCCCGCTCTATCGCCTCGCCTGACCTATTCCCACTCGATTGTTCCGGGGGGCTTCGAGGTATAGTCGTAGACGACGCGGTTGATGCCGGCGACTTCGTTGACGATGCGGGTGGCGACCTTGCTCAGGAACGCGCTGTCGAACGGGTAGACGTCGGCGGTCATGCCGTCGACCGAGGTCACCGCGCGCAGTGCGCAGACGAAGTCGTACGTCCGCCCGTCGCCCATCACACCGACTGTTCGCACCGGCAGCAGCACCGCGAACGCCTGCCAGATCGCGTCGTACAGCCCGGCGGCGCGGATTTCGTCGAGGTAGATCGTGTCGGCGGCGCGCAGGATATCACACTTGGCGGCAGTGACTTCGCCGGGAATGCGGATCGCGAGCCCCGGGCCGGGGAACGGGTGGCGGGCGACGAACGCGTCGGTCAGCCCGAGCTCGCGCCCGAGGACGCGGACCTCGTCCTTGAACAATTCGCGCAACGGCTCGACCAGCGCCAGGTTCATGCCTGCGGGCAGGCCGCCGACATTATGGTGGCTCTTGATCGTCACCGAGGGGCCGCCGGCGTAGCTGACGCTCTCGATGACGTCGGGGTAAAGCGTGCCCTGCGCGAGGAACCTCGCCCCGCCGATCTTCGTCGCTTCGGCGTCGAACACGTCGATGAAAGTCTTGCCGATGAATTTGCGTTTGGCTTCGGGGTCGGTGACCCCAGCGAGGCCCGACAGGAACGTCGCGGCGGCGTCAACGTGGACGAGCGGGATGTTGTAGTGCTCACGGAACAGGCCAACGACCTGCTCGGCCTCGCCCGCGCGGAGGAGCCCGGTATCGACGAACACGCACGTCAGCTGGTCGCCGATCGCCTCGTGGAGCAGGACCGCCGCGACCGACGAATCGACCCCGCCCGACAGCCCGCAGATGACCTTGCCGTCGCCGACCTGCGCGCGGATTGCCGCGACCTTGGCGGCGCGGAACCCGGCCATGCTCCACGTCGCGGCGCACCCGGCGATGTGGCGGACGAAGTTGGCGAGCAGCCTGCCGCCATCGGGGGTGTGGACGACCTCGGGGTGGAACAGCACGCCGTAATAGCGCCGGTCGTCGTCGGCGATCGCGGCGAACGGCGCGGCGTCGGAGCGCGCGACGACGCGGAAGCCGTCGGGGATGACGTCGATCCGGTCGCCGTGGCTCATCCACACCTGGTGTCGCTCGCCGGTCGCCCAGAGGCCGTCGAACAGCGCGCAGTCGTCGGTGATATCGATGAACGCTCGGCCGAATTCGCGGTCGTTGGCAGGCGAGATCGCCCCGCCGAGCTGCGCGCACATCGTCTGGTCGCCGTAGCAGATGCCGAGCAGCGGAACGTCGGCCGCGAAGACCTCGGCGGGCGCGCGCGGCCCGCCGAGGTCGGCGATCGAGGCGGGGCCGCCCGACAGAATGATCCCGCGCGGTCGCATCCGGGCGATCGCCGCCGCCCCGAGCTGGAATGGCACGACCTCGCAATAGACTCCGGCCTCGCGGACGCGACGGGCGATGAGCTGGGTGACCTGGCTGCCGAAATCGAGGATCAGGATCGATTCGACAGGCGTAATCGCGGGCACGGGATCGGTCATGGGGACGGGTACCCCGACCCCGACGGCATGTCCAGTTCGGGAGGTGCTCCGCGAATCCAACCTTCGCGCGCGGGACAGCCTAGCCGAAACGGAAGCTCGTCACCTGACCGTAGTCGGCAGTACAGCTGAAGCGCGCCCGCTCGGTCGACCGATCGCGCTTGGTCACTTCGAGCGTGCCGATAACGCGCGCGCCGTTCTCGTGCGGAGCGACCTGATCGACCGAGAGGACGCGACCGGAGTCGCCGTTCGCCACCGCTTCGTCGACCGCCGCGCGAGAACACTGCGCGACCGGATCGGTCGAGCCATAGGCCGGACCGGCCGGGGGGGCATAGGCACCGGGGGGCGGGAAGTTGGGATCGTACACCGGCGGCGGCACATCATACACCGGGTAGCTATCATAATCCCGGCGGTTGTTCGACGAGATGATCGCCGCCGTCCCGCCGATGATCGCCGCCCCGAGCAGAAAGTCGCCGAAGCCGCCGCCGT
>JBBSFF010000342.1:0-2708 GCA_038238995.1 Sphingomonadales bacterium | reverse complement strand
CGGCGCTCGCCGCGCGCGGCTATGCCGAGGCGACCCCGGTTCAGGCGGGCGTCCTCGTTCCCGAAGCGCAGGGCCGCGACCTGCTCGTGTCGGCGCAGACAGGATCGGGCAAGACCGTCGCCTACGGCCTCGCGATGGCCCCGACGCTGCTCGGCGACGCAGAGCGCATGCCGCGCGCCGCCGAGCCGCTCGCGCTCGTCATCGCCCCGACGCGCGAACTCGCGCTCCAGGTCGCGCGCGAGCTCGACTGGCTGTACAAGGACGCGGGCGCGGTCGTCGTCACCTGCGTCGGCGGCATGGAAATCCGCCGCGAGGGACGCGCGCTCCAGCAGGGGAGCCACATCGTCGTCGGC
Organism: Sphingomonadales bacterium; assembly: GCA_038238995.1. Classification (GTDB taxonomy): domain Bacteria; phylum Pseudomonadota; class Alphaproteobacteria; order Sphingomonadales; family Sphingomonadaceae; genus Polymorphobacter_B. The sequence goes on along the minus strand of JBBSFF010000342.1, from coordinate 2,355 downwards.
ACCCCCGGACGCCTCCGCGATCACCTCGAACGCGGGACGATGCAGACCGGCAGCCTCAAGGTCGTCGTCCTCGACGAAGCCGACGAGATGCTCGACCTCGGCTTCCGCGAGGACCTCGAGGAAATCCTCGATTCGACCCCCGCCGAGCGCCGCACGCTCCTGTTCTCGGCGACGCTGCCCAAGCCGATCCAGACGCTCGCCAAGCGCTACCAGAAGAACGCTTTCCGCATCGCGACGACGAACGACCGCGAGCAGCACAGCGACATCGACTATCGCGCGATGCGCGTCGCGCCGAACGACCTCGAAGTCGCGGTCGTCAACACGCTGCGCTATTTCGAGGCGGGCGCCGCGCTCGTCTTCGCGAGCACGCGCGAAGGTGTCCGCCGCCTTCACGCCAACCTCGTCGAGCGCGGTTTCGCCGCCGTCGCGCTGTCGGGCGAGCTGAGCCAGGCCGATCGCACCCACGCGCTGCAAGCCCTCAGGGACCGTCGCGCGCGGGTCTGCGTCGCGACCGACGTCGCCGCGCGCGGGATCGACCTGCCCGACCTCGGCCTCGTCATCCACGCCGAACTGCCGCACGACGCCGAGGTGCTTCAGCACCGCTCGGGCCGGACGGGCCGCGCGGGCAAGAAGGGCGTGTGCGTCGTCCTCGTCCCCTACCCCAAGCGCCACCGCGCCGAGAGCCTGCTCCGCGCGGCAAACGTCCGCGCGCAGTGGATGGACGCCCCGACTGCCGAGGCGATCCACGCCAAGGATCAAGAGCGGATGCTCGACGAGATCGCCGATGCCGGGGACGAGCGCGAGGCCGCCGAGGCGCTGATGGCGGCCAAGCCCGCCGTCGACATCGCCGCCGCGCTGCTCCGCCTGCAACGCGCGCGCCTGCCCGCGCCCGAGGACCTGTCCGACACCGGCCCCGCCGCGCGCGCGGTCCCTGATGGCCCCCGCCCGGGCTTCGAGGACACCGTCTGGTTCCGCATCAACGCGGGCCGCAACAACAATGCCGACCCGCGCTGGCTGCTACCCTACCTCTGTCGCCGGGGTCACCTGACCAAGCGCGAGATCGGCGCGATCCGCATCTTCGATCGCGAAACGCGCTTCGAGATTCCGCGCGCGGCCGCCAACCGCTTCGTCCAGTCGCTCAAGAAGACCGACGACGGCGACCCCGACGTCGCGATCGAACCCGTCGGCGATGCCCCCGAACCGAACCGCACCCCCCGGCGTGGCCCGCCGACGGGCGGTCAACGCGGCTACGCGCGCCGCTGACCGCGCACGGCAGGGCTGGCACGCGGCAGGCACGCGGATTAAGGTCGACCGGTCCGAGCGAGGAAAGCATGGCAGGCATCGACGAAGCGGTCGCGACCTTCGAGCGCAATATCGCCACCGCGACCGGCAAGCCCGTCGCGACATGGGTCGCAGCGATCGCCGAGGCGTCGCTCCAAAAACACGGTGCGGTGGTGGCGTGGCTCAAGGGTGAGCATGGCCTTTCGCATTCGCATGCCAATCACATTGCCAAGCGTGCGCTCGAAGCCGCCGCGCCGCGGTCGACCGACGATCCGGTCGCGCACATGTTCGCCGACGGAAAGGAGGCGCTGCGCCCGCTGTACGATCGGCTGGTCACGGCGATCGGCGCCTTTGGCCCCGATGTCGAGATTGCTGCCAAGAAAGCCAATGTCAGCGTCCGCCGCACCCGGCAGTTCGCGCTGCTCCAACCGAGCACCAAGTCGCGGCTCGACATCGGGCTGATCCTTCGGGACCATCCACCGACGGGTCGTCTCGAAGCGGCAGGGTCGTTCAACGCGATGTTCACCCACCGCGTAAAGCTGGCCGCGACCGACGATCTCGATCCCGCGCTGATGGCGTGGCTGCGCGAGGCGTATCCCGCCGCGTTGTAGCCGGCGCGCCGCCGTCGGCCAATGATCCTCGTCGACGCCGACGCCTGCCCGGTCAAGGACGAGATCTACCGCGTCGCGCGACGGACGGGGATGTCGGTCAAGATCGTCGCCAACAGCTATTTCCGCGTGCCCGCCGAGCCGCTGTTCGAACAGGTCGTCGTCGGCGACGGCTTCGATGCCGCCGACGACTGGATCGCGGCGAGGGCCGATGCGCGAACCATCGTCGTCACCGGCGACATCCTGCTCGCTGACCGCTGCGTCAAGGCCGGAGCGACCGTCCTCGGCCACAACGGCCGCCCGTTCACTGCGGCGAATATCGGCGGGGCGGTCGCCGCCATCGAGGCCGGGTACCAGACCGACGAGATCGAGCAGGCGGCATTCGCGTACACCAAAGCGGTCGACGACGGCGAAAAGGTGATCGTCGGCGTCAACGCCTTCGTCGAGGGCCGTCCGGGGTCGCCTG
>JBBSFF010000341.1:0-2716 GCA_038238995.1 Sphingomonadales bacterium | reverse complement strand
TCACCCGCCGACGCACGCCGCTGTCGTCCTCGAACGCCGGTTTCTCGCCGCGCTCGCCGCCGACTGCCATAGTTCGGTCGCCGCCTATGCGCAGGTCGACGGCGACCGCGTCGCCTTCCGCGCCGAAATCTTGTCGCCCGACGGCGGCGAGCGGCGCGGTGCGGCGTTCGACCGCGCCGCGGACGATGCCGCCGCCGCGGTCGACGCGCTCGCCGCCGACCTGCTCGCGGCGGCGAGCCCCGAGCTGCGCGGGCTTTTCGGCGCGCGGTGACGCGGATCCTCGTCACGCGCCCCGGGGGTGCCTCGGCGCGCTGGCGGACGCTCGGGGAGGTGATCGACGCGCCGGTGCTGCGGATCGCGCCGCGGCCGTGGTCGCCGCCTGAGCGCGCGCCCGCTGCGGTCATCCTGACCAGCGCCAACGCGGTTCGGTGCGCGGGCGGGCGGGCCGCGCCGTTCCAGCACCTGCCCGCCTTCGCCGTTGGTGTCGCGACGGCGACGGCGGCGCGTGCGGCGGGGTGGCGCGACGTTCGCGACGGCGGCGGCACCGTTGCGGCGCTGTGCGACACCGTTGTCGCGGCGGGCTTTTCTCGCGCGCTCCATCTCGCCGGGGCCGACCGCACCGCCGCCGTGCCGCCGCCCGGGCTGTCGGTCGAGGTCCGCGACGTCTATGCGGCGCTCCCCGTCGCCCTGCCGACCGCTGTGCTCGGCCAGCTCGCGACCGGCGCGATCGACCTCGTGCCGCTCTATTCGCCGCGCTCGGCCGCCGAATTCGCGCGGCAGATCGATGGCGCCGCGGTCGCGCGCGCGCTGTTGACGCTCGTTGCCATCAGCCGTGCCGCCGCCGCCGCCGCCGGCACGGGGTGGCGACACGTCGCGGTGGCCGAATCGCCCGACGACGACGCGCTTTTTGCCGCCGCCGCAGGGGTGTGCGACAAGGCGCGATGACGCGCAGCGGAGGATGACGATGGAGCCGTTCGACGCGAGCCGCGACCCGTCGAGCGCGCGGCTCGACCAGATGCGCAATCGCGCGGTGCCGCGGGCGGCGCGCCCGCAACGCGCGGTCGTCGCTTGGCTGCTCGTCGCGGCGCTGCTCGCCTTCGCGCTCGGGCTGATCGCCAATCCGTGGTTCGAGCGATCGGTGCGGAGTCATTTGCCGGGCTTCGCCTCGACCGTCGCGCCGACCGTCGGTGATCTCTCCGCACTTGAAATGCGGATCACCGCGCTCGAAGCGCGTCCGCGTGCCGTCGCCGCCGTGGGAGTTCCTGCTGCCGCGGCGGGCGGGGGGGTCGGCGGCGAACGCCTCGCCCGCGTCGAAGGCAGTGTCGCCACGCTTGGGGCCACCGTGCCCGCGGCGAATGCGCGCGCCGACAAGCTCGCGACCGACCTCGCCGCGCTGACCGGGCGGATCGACGCCGGGGCGGCGGCGACCGCGGCGGCACTAGCGCGGGCGACCGCGACCGCCGATCGCGCGCAGGCGCTGCTCGTTGCGGGTGCGGTCCGGCGGCAACTGACCGATGGTGCCCGGCTCGGCGCGTTCGAACCGGCGCTACGGCGATCGTTCGCGCCGACGGCAGCGAGCGCGGTCGAGGCGGTGGCCGCGCTCGGCGCGAACCCGGTCACGCTCGGCACCTTGCGCGCCGGTCTCGATCAGCTCCGGCCGTTGCTCGGGGCGGCTCCGGTCGCGACGTCGCACGACTGGTGGTCCGGTTTTCGCGACGGGCTCGCCGGGATCGTCGTCCGCCCGGCTGCCCCGATCGCGTCGCGGGTCGATCGGGCGGTCGCAACGTTGGCAACGGGAAATGTCGCTGCGGCGAGCGCCGAGATTGCCGCGCTGCCGTCGGCGCAACGCGCGAAGGCGCAGGCGTGGCTCGCCGCCGCCGATCGCTATCAGACGGGTTGGCGCGGGATGGCCGCCCTCGAGACGACGCTGCTCAACCCGCCGCCGTCGGCGCTGAATTGACGGCGACGCATGCCCTTGCCGACCGCCCCGGAATTGCATAGCGATCGATCGGGGACCGGGCAGACGGGGGCAGGCATCGATACGACCGATCAGCGCGTTGCGGCGTCCATCGACCGGCGCCAGGGCACGGATGCGGCGCGGCTGGCGCTAAGCGAAGAGTCGCTCCGTCTCGCGACCACGGCGGGCGAGATCGGGACGTGGGATCTCGATATCGTCGCCGACGATTTGACGTGGTCGGACCGGACCAAGGCTATGTTCGGCATCTCGGCGGACGTGCCGTGCACGATGGCGGACTTCTACGGCGGCTTGCACCCCGACGACAGCGCCGCGACCTTCGCGGCGTTCGCCTCGGCGCTCGATCCGGCGATCCGGGCGACCTACGACGTCGAATATCGGACGGTGGGCAAGGAGGACGGCGTCGTCCGCTGGGTCGCGGCGCGGGGCAAGGGGTTGTTCAACGCCGACGGCGCGTGTGTTCGCGCGCTCGGCACCGCGATCGACATCACCGAACGCCGCATCGCGCGCGACCGGCTGCGGGCGAGCGAAGCGCGGCTCGCCGACAGCGAGGCGTTCGCGCAACTGTTGCTCGAATCGACGTCGGAGGCATTTTACTCGGTCGATCCCGACGGTGTGACGACGTCCTGCAACGGCGCGTTCGTCAGGATGCTGGGCTTCGACCGCGCAGCCGATGCGGTCGGGCAGCGGCTTCATGGGCTCATCCATCACTCGCATCCCGACGGCGCGCCGTATCCGGTC
>JBBSFF010000340.1:0-2718 GCA_038238995.1 Sphingomonadales bacterium | reverse complement strand
CGAAGCGCGCGCCGGGCATAGTGTCGTCCGGCTCAAGGGCGGTGATCCGTTTGTCTTCGGGCGCGGCGGCGAGGAGGTCGAGGCGCTGGTCGCGGCGGGTATCGCGGTCGAGGTGATCCCCGGCGTTTCAGCAGCGCTCGGTGCGGCGGCCGAGGCGCTGATGCCGCTGACCCATCGCGATCACGCCTCGTCGGTCAGCTTCGTCGCGGGGACGTGCCAGAACCTCGCCGAGCAGGACTGGGCGGGGCTCGCGGGCAAGGGCCGGACGCTCGTCGTCTACATGGGCGTGACCAATTCGGGGGCGATCGCCGACAAATTGATCGCCGACGGGCTGGCCCCCGACACGCCGTGCGCCGTCCTCGAACGCGGCACGCTGGCGGGATCGCGCGCGCTCCGGACCCTGCTGACCGACTTGGGGCGAGCGATCGAAGACAACGCCGTCGTCTCACCCGCCCTGCTCGTCATCGGCGACGTCGCCCGCCTCGGGTCCGCCGTCGACGTTCTCGCCGCCGTCAAGGAATTCGCATGATCCGATTGCTGACCGGCAACGTCCTCGAAACCGGCGACGTCGTCTGGTGGGACGGGTCGAACTGGAGCCTCGCGCTGCGCGATGCGGTCGACGTCGGCCCCGACGGCGACGCGCTGCTGGCGCGAACCGCCGCCGCCGAGCGGGTCACCGACGCCGCGCTGATCGACGCCGAACCGACCCCCACTGGCCCGCGCCCACGGACGATGCGCGAGCGCGTGCGCGGAGCCGGACCGACCGTCCGCCTCGATCTCAACAGGGTTTCTGCCTGATGTACCGCTACGACCACTACGACCAGTCGATCGTCGATGCCCGCGTCGCCGAGTTCCGCGAACAGGTCGCGCGGCGGCTCGCGAACGAGATTACGGAGGACCAGTTCAAGCCACTCCGGTTGATGAACGGGCTGTACCTCCAGCTGCACGCGTACATGCTCCGCGTCGCGGTGCCGTACGGGACGCTGTCGGGGCCGCAGATGCGGATGCTCGCGCATATCGCCCGCAAGTACGATCGCGGTTACGGCCATTTCACGACGCGGCAGAACATCCAGTATAACTGGATGAAGCTCGCTGAGACCCCCGACCTGCTCGCGGAACTGGCGACGGTCGAGATGCACGCGATCCAGACGAGCGGCAATTGCATCCGCAACATCAGCAGCGACCAGTTCGCCGGGGCGGCCGCCGACGAGGTTGCCGACCCGCGCCCGTACGCCGAACTCCTCCGCCAATGGTCGAGCTTCCACCCCGAATTCAGCTATCTGCCGCGCAAGTTCAAGATCGCGGTGACCGCGTGCGACGTCGACCGCGCCGCGATCCAGCTCCACGACATCGGGCTGCAGCTCGTGCGGCGCGATGCAGCGACGGACGGCGAGCTCGGCTTCAAGGTCTGGGTCGGCGGCGGAATGGGCCGGACGCCGATGATCGGCCACGTCATCCGCGACTTCATCCCCGTCGCGCAGTATTTGAGCTATTGCGAGGCGATCTTGCGCGTCTACAACCGCTACGGACGCCGCGACAACATCTACAAGGCGCGGATCAAGATCCTCGTCCACGAGCTCGGCGTTGAGGATTTCACGCGCCAGGTCGAGGCCGAATGGGCGCTGCTCGAACCGCTCGCGCTCGACGCGCCGCAGGCCGAATACGACCGGATCGTCGCGCAGTTCGCCGAACCCGACTACGACCGGGCGGCCCCCCACACCGTCGACCGCAGCGATCCCGACTTCGCGCTGTGGCTCGACCAGAACGTCCACGCGCACAAGCAGCCCGGCTATGCGATCGCGACGATCAGCCTCAAGCCCGTCGGCGGCATCCCCGGCGACGCGTCGGCCGAGCAGATGGACCTGATCGCCGACCTCGCCGAACGCTATGCCCATGACGAGGTCCGCGTCACCCACAGCCAGAACCTCGTCCTCGCGCACGTCCGCAAGGCCGACCTGTACGCCGTGTGGACCGCGCTCGACGCGGCGGGACTGGCAACGCCGAACCTCGACCTCGTTACCGACATCATCGCCTGCCCCGGCCTCGACTATTGCGCGCTGGCGAACGCGCGCTCGATCCCGGTCGCGCAGAAGATCGCCGAACGCTTTGCCGATCTCGACCGGCAACACGACATCGGCGAGTTGAAGATCAAGATCTCGGGGTGCATCAACGCCTGCGGGCATCACCATGCGGGGCACATCGGCATCCTCGGCGTCGATAAGAAGGGCGAGGAGGCGTATCAGCTGTCACTCGGCGGGTCGGGGGCGGAGGACGCGAGCCTCGCCAAGATCCTCGGCCCCGGCTTCTCCGAAACCGGCGTCGTCGATGCGGTCGAAAAGGTGATCGAGGCGTATCGGACCGTCCGTACCGGCCCCGACGAACGCTTTCTCGACACGTACCGGCGGCTCGGGCCCGACCCGTTCAAGGCGGCGGTTTATGCCCCGTCGGAGGCGGCGCGATGAGCGACGTTCAGGACCAATCCGCCGTCGCCGGTGCCGCGCCGCCGCCTGAGACCGGTGCCGCGACGCCGTTGCTCAGCTTCCGCGACGCCCCGGCGTATGATGGCCCCGTCGTCGCGCTCGCCGACTTCACCGCGACGTCGAACACCGCCGCGCTCGAGTCGTTGGGCGTACGGCTGGCGCGTGGCGACGTGCGCAACCCGCAGGGCCTACGCGCGGCCGTTGAAGGAGCCGACGTCGTCTATCACCTGGCGGGCCT
>JBBSFF010000339.1:0-2742 GCA_038238995.1 Sphingomonadales bacterium | reverse complement strand
GGTCGTGGAGCCTCGTCAAGATCGGCACGACGGCGAACCAGAAAAAACTGTTTTTCAACCTTCGCCGGATGAAGGGCAAGATCAACGCGATGGAGGACGGCGACATGAAGCCGGCCGACGTCGCCAAGATCGCGACGACGCTCGGCGTGACCGAGACCGAAGTCATCTCGATGAACCGCCGTATGGCGATGGGCGGCGACACCAGCCTCAACGCACCGCTGCGCGAGGAGGGCGAGGGCGAATGGCAGGACTGGCTGACCGACAGCGGTCCGATCCAGGACGAAATCGTCGCCAACGCACAGGAAAAGACCCAGCGCCACGAACTTCTCGTCGATGCGATGGGCGATCTCAACGACCGCGAGAAGCACATCTTGACGCAACGCCGCCTCGTCGACGAGCCCGAGACGCTCGAAGAACTGTCGCAGCAATACGGCATCAGCCGCGAGCGCGTCCGCCAGATCGAAGTCCGCGCGTTCGACAAGCTCCAGCGCGCGATGCGCGCGCTCGCCGGCGAACGCCGCCTGTTGCCCGAGCCCGCCTGACGTGCCTCCCCTCCCCCCTTGCCGGGGGAGGGACAGGTCGCGTAGCGACCGGGAGAGGGGGAGTTGTGGGTCGCATAATCGGGTTCATCGTCAGGCTCGCGCTCGGCCTGCTCGTGGTCAGCGCGCTGTGGGCGTTGCTGTACCGGTTCGTCGACCCGCCGGTCACGACGCCGATGCTGCGCGACGCGCTCGCCGGGCAGCACGTCGAGCGGACGTGGGTCGGGCTCGACGCGATCACCCCGGCGATGCCGCGCGCAGTGATCGGGGCCGAGGATTCGACCTTCTGTTCGCATCATGGCTTCGACCTCGACGCGATCGAAAAGGCCGCCGAGCGCAACGCAGGCTCGACCAAGCTGCGCGGCGGCTCGACGATCTCGCAACAGACCGCGAAGAACGCTTTCCTCTGGCCGGGACGATCGTACCTCCGCAAGGGGCTGGAGGCGTATTTCACCGTCCTGATCGAGGCGCTGTGGGGCAAGCGCCGGATCATGGAGGTGTATCTCAACATCGCCGAACTCGGCCCGGGCATCTACGGCGTCGACGCGGCGGCGCAACATTATTTCGGGGTGAGCGCCGCGCGGCTGTCCCCGGCGCAAGCCGCAAGAATCGCCGCGATCCTGCCGCAGCCGATCAAACGCGACGCCGCCGACCTGCACGGCGCGGTCAAGCGGCATGCACGCGCGATCGAGAAGCGGATCGGGGTCGTGCGGCGGGACGCGATCGATGCGTGTCTGGCGCGTTAGGCTCACATACCGGGTAATTTAAAGCCGGGAGGCAGCGGCAACCCCGCTGTCATCTTCTGCATTTCCGCATGCCCCGCCGCATCGGCCTTGCCCTTGGCATCGTTGAAGGCGGCAACGATGAGGTCTTCGAGCATCTCCTTGTCGCCCGGGTTGAGCAGCGACGGGTCGAGGTCGACGCCGATGATCCGGCCTTTCGCGGTCGCCCGGACCTTGACCAGCCCGCCGCCGGCCGCACCCTCGACCTCGATCCCGTCGAGGCTTTCCTGCGCCTTCGCCATGTCAGCCTGCAGGCCCTGCGCCATCTTCATGATATCGTCGAGGTTAGGCATCGGCTGAATTCCTATGCGGCAGATCGGTCGGGTCGGGGCTGTCGATAGCAAGCAACGTCGCGTCGGGGAATGCCGCCAATATCTGCCGCACGAGCGGGTCGGCGAGCGCGGCGTCGCGGGCCGCCTGCGCCGCCGCCTCGGCCTGTTCGTGCAGTGTCGCCGCACCGCCGTCTCGGGCGAGCGTCACCGTCCACTCGACGCCGGTCGCCGCCCACAACAGGGTCTTCAAGTCGCCGACCGCGTTCGGCATCAGCGGCGCAGTCCCCGCGAGAACCAGCACCGGCGCGGCATAGCTTACGAGCCGAAGTTCGTCGCGCAGGACGTGGGCGAGATGGGCGTGGAGCTTGCGCTCGACCAGCGCGACGAGCGCGGGATAGTCGGCGGGGAGTTCGGGCGGTGCGACCGTTGCTGGCGGCTTTTGCTCTTCCACTATATCGTCATCCCCGCGACCGCGGGGAGCCATCTCCGGCATTTGGAGATAGTTCCCCGCTTTCGCGGGGATGACGGTCGAAATGGGGGGTGCTTCACCCCCCTCCCCGCGCTCGGTCAGCTTGCGGACGAGTTCGCTCGGATCGGGCAGCGAGCTCGCGTGGATGATCCGCAGCAGCGCCATCTCCGCCGCCTGCACCGGGACGGGCGCGGCGTGCACTTCGGCGAGCCCCTTGAGCAGCAGTTGCCATAGCCGGTGGAGGTTGGGGAACGACAGCCGCGTCGCCCAGTCGCGCACCACCGCGCGCTCCTCCGCGCTCATCGCCGCGTCGTCGGCGTCGGCGACCTTGAAGCGGGTGATCGTGTGGACGAGCTCGAGCAGCTCCTGCACGACCTGCGCCGGGTCGGTGCCGAGGTCGGTGCTATCCTTGAACGCCGCCAGCGCCGACGCCGCCTCGCCGCTGAGCAGCAGCGCCATCAGCGAGCGGACCGCGCCGCGATCCGACAGGCCGAGCATCTCGCGCACCGCCACCGCCGTGATCGCGCCCGCCCCGTGCGCGATCGCCTGATCGAGGATCGATAGCCCGTCGCGGACCGATCCCTCGGCGGCGCGCGCGATCAGCGCCAGCGCCTCTGGCTCGGCGGTCGCATCTTCCAGGGCCACGATGCGCGCGAAGTGCTCGGCGAGCACTTCGGTCG
>JBBSFF010000338.1:0-2745 GCA_038238995.1 Sphingomonadales bacterium | reverse complement strand
GCTGGCCGACGCCCGCGACGCCGCAGACTGGTAACTTGCGGCCGGGTTCGGCATTCTTGCGCGCAGCAACGGCGGAGGGCCCTATGATCTACATCGTCCAGAACGGCTGGCAGATCGTGCTCGCAACGCTCGCCGGGCTGCTGGCGGGCGCAGGCTATCACGCGGCGATGGGGCGGCGCGGGCAGGTGGCGCTCGGCGTGACGATCACCGCCTTCGTCGCCGAGGCGTGGCTGACCGCGATCCTCGCCGGGGCGCTGATCCTCGCGCCGCCGAAGGCCGGGGCGTGGGTCATGGCGATCGGCAGCGCGGTCGTGATCTGGATCGGCTTCGTCGTCCCCGCCGTCGTCGTCAGCCTGCGCGGTCGCGGCCTCGGCGCGGGCCCCGCCGCCGCCGAATGCGGCTATTGGCTCGTGGTAATGACGGTCGCCGCCGCGGTCCTGCACACCGCCAAGCTCGTCGCGCCGACCTGACTCACGCGTCCCACCCGCTCAGCTTGGCGCGAAGCTTGTCGAGCACCGCCTTCTTGATCTGGCAGACCCGCGCCGCGCCGACATCGAGCACCTGCCCGATCTCCTCGAGGTTCATCTCCTCGACGTAATACAACTGAAGGACGAGCGCCTCGCGTTCGGGCAGCGCGCCGACCGCCCCGCTGATCGCGCGCTTGAGGTCGCCGCGCGCGAGGTTGTCGAACGCGCTCGGCGCCTCGTCGGCGAACCATTCGCTATGGTCGGAATAGACATCATCGATCGATTCGTAGCGGACCGCGTGCGTCGCGTTCGCCGCCGTCCGGTACGCCTCGACCGTCAGTTCGAGGCGTTCGGCCATCTCGTCGTCGGTCGCCGGGCGCCCCAGCAACCCCTCGAGCGCGGCGCGCGCGGCGCCGAACTCGCGCCGCCGCCGCATTGCCGACCCGCTCCACCACTGGACCGCGCACGTCGTCGTTGGCGCGAACGAACTGACCGTTGCGGGCGCGGCAGGCGTGGCGATGAGCTTCGACGCGACCGGAGTATTGACCGCGCCGACGACGCCGGCCGCGTTAGACGCCTTCACGCCCGCGACCGGAGGCACGCCGATCAGCCTGACGCTCGACCACGGCGTCGCGACGACGCAGCAGTCGGGCGCGTTCACGCGCTTCGCCGCCGCCGCGAACATGCAGCACGGTGCCGGGGTCGACGCCGCCGGCAACGACGGCACCGCGCTGTTCGCGACCACGACGCTCGATGTCGTACCGGGTAGGGCGAACGGCGGTGCGGCGGCGGTCGATGTCGCGGTCGGCGACGCCGCCACTATCGCGCCGTCGGGCTATGTCCTCGGCTTCGACGGCAGCGCGTGGAGCCTTGCGCGCGGCGACGGCAGCGGCGCGGTCACCGGACCCGGCGCGCTGAACCTCGACGGCGTCACCGTCACCCCGTCAGGCGGGGCGAGCGCGGGCGACGTCTTCGTCCTCGCCCCGGTGGGCGGCGCGGCGGGGATCGCGCTGCGCCTGCTTGAAGCATCGCAGGTCGCCGCCGCCGGTCGCTGGCTCGCTGATGCCGACGGGGCAAATGCCGGCAGCGGGATGCTTGCGGTTGGGGTCGACGCGACCGCGGCCGGGCCCCCGGCCCTCCCCGCCTACCGCGTCGTCGTCACCGGAGCGGGGACCGCCGATATCGTCGATCCCGCGACCGCGGCGGTGATCGGGACCGCGACGCTCGACGGGTCGCGCATCGCCGGGGCGGGATTCGCCTTCACCCTCGGCGGCAACCCCGCGATCGGTGACGCCTTCCGCATCCTGCGCAACATCGACGGCGTTGGCGACAACGGCAACATCAACGCGCTCGTCGCGCAGCGCGGGGCCGGCGGCAGCGGCGGGACGATCGAGGCGAGCCTCGACGCGACCCTCGCCGGAGTCGCGAGCACGCTGTCGGAAACCAATGCGCTCGCCGCGAGCGCGACCGCCGTCCGCGACGATGCGCGCCGCGCCAACGACGCCGTCGGCGGGGTCGACATCGACGCACAGGCGGCCGAATTGACCCGGCTGCAGACCGCGTACCGAGCGAACGCGCAGGTCATCGCCACCGCGCGCGCGCTATTCGACAGCCTGCTCCAGGCGGTCGCCTGAGATGGAGGTCAACACGCGCGCGACCCACGACGCCGCGACCGCGCGGATGACCGGCCTGTCGAAGCAGGTCGACGCACTGCAGGCGGCGATTTCGACCGGGCAGCGGATCGCGACCGCCGACGCCGACCCGGTCGGCGCGGCGCGGCTGCTGACGATCGACCGCGCCCTCGCCGCCAACGTGACCCAGAAGAACGGTATCGACCGCGCGAGCAGCCGCCTGACGATGACCGACGCCGCGCTCGCCGGGATCGGAGCCGTGTTCCAGCGCGCCAAGGAAATCGCGTTGCAGGCGAACACCGCTACACTCAACGCCGCCGACCGGACGACCCTCACCGCCGAGATTGGCCAGCTATCGGAACAACTGACCGGCTATGCCAACGCCCGCGACAGCGACGGTGCGAGCCTGTTCGGCGGCGCGCGCACCGGCGGTCCCGCGTATGCCCCCGACGCCGCCGGAGCGACAGCGTGGCAGGGGGCGGGCAGCGCGGCGGTCCTCGTTCTCGACGACGGCGCGATCCCGACCGGCGTCGCTGGGCCCGCCGCCTTCGCCGGGCTGCCGGGTCCCCCCGATGCGACCGGCGTGGCGACGTCGACCGACGCCTTCGCGATGCTGGGTGCGCTCGGGACCGCGCTCGCCGAGGCCG
>JBBSFF010000337.1:0-2748 GCA_038238995.1 Sphingomonadales bacterium | reverse complement strand
GGTCCTCGCCTATCTCGCGCTCCACGATACGTGGTTCTACTGGAGCCACCGCTGGATGCACCGCCCGAAGCTGTTCGCCGCGGTCCACGCCACCCACCACGCCAGCCGCCCGCCGACCGCATGGGCGGCGATGTCGTTTCACCCTTGGGAGGCGCTGGCGGGCGCGCTGCTGATCCCGGCGCTCGTGTTCGTCGTGCCGATCCATACGGCTGCGCTAATGGTCGTGCTGACGATCATGACGTTCAACGGCGTCGCCAACCACATCGGCTGGGAGATTTACCCGCCAAGCTGGGTCGCAGGCGCGTGGGGCCGGGTGATGATCACCGCGTCACACCACCACCTCCACCACCGCCACTACCGCTGCAACTACGGCCTGTACTTCCGCTTCTGGGACCAGCTGTGCGGCACCGACCGCGGCTGGGCGGCGGAGCTGCTGCCCGAGCGCGAGGTGGCGCTCGCCGACGAGCGTTAGCCGAGCGCGACGACCGCGCGGCGCCTGAGCACGCCACCGACCGCGCCGAAGCCGACGACCATCATCGCCCACATCGCCGGTTCGGGCATCGGTGCCGCCACCTCACCACGTGTCACATCGTTGATCGCCGCACTGCCGAGCAAGACCGTCACGTCGACGTTGTTGCCGGAAGACCCCTGGTTCTGGATCTGGATCAGCGACGACACGGTCAACGCAGTGAACACCTGCGACGTATAGGTCGCCCACGACGTCGCGTAGACACCGTACGGGTCGACCGCCACCACCGGCGAAGGTGTGAGCACCTGCGCCCCGACTTCGACGCCGTCGACCCCAAGGCTCAGCCCCACCGAGCCGGTCGCCGCGCGCGCATTGGCGATCACTGCGATCTGATATTGATGGCCGACGATGAAGCCGCCGACCGTCTGCTGCAACGCCGCGGTCGCGTTCTGGAGAAAGGCGACATTCGTCTCGCCAAAGGGCGCAACCCCGTTATCCCACAGCGACGACGACACCGCGGCGCTGATCCCGGTCGCCGACCCACTACCCGACGCGTCGAACCAGCTGGTGATCGGCGCACCGTAGGCGAACGTCGTGGTCGTCGCTGGGCTCGTGAAGTTGGGATTGAAGAACGCGGGCGTTGCCTGCGCGGCAGTCGCAAGAAGGGTCACCACCAACCCGACGAAAAATGACGTCAAAGTTGAGCGCATGGTAAGACCCCCGTCGGCGTGCGATTTGCAAGCAAGGTTAACAATAAGCCGGGCCAGACGCAAATGACAAATTCGCGTTATTGCGCCTGCTCGCGCGCTCGAACCCGCCGAGCAAGTCGACGTCAGCGCTCGACCCGGACCGCCCGCTGATCGAGCGCTTTCTGGGCGTTCGCCTCGTTCTGGGCCTGTTGGCGCGCGGTGACGCAGTGCTTGACCGACACCATCGACCCGAGCGGGCGCTCGCGCGTGCAGATCAGTTTCTCGGCCGGGGCAACGGGGGCAACGGCTGCGACAGCGGCGACGGGCGGTGCGGTCGGCTCGGCGGCGGTGGCCGGGACGGCGGTCACGACCAGGGCGAACGCGATGAGGCGCATGGGCAAATCTCCGAAGAAAACCGAGCCGCCGTTTGCCCGACCGACGGCGGTTCGTCCACCCGGCATGCATTGACCCCGGATTTCATCGGCCTACAACACCCCCGTCCCCGGGGGGCCGGTGCGTACCGGCTGAGAGGCAGTTGACGACTGCGACCCGCTGAACCTGATCCGGTTGACCCCGGCGGAGGGAGGGCGGTGCGGTTCACCCGCTCGCGCTCCCGTTTTGGAGTACGTTGCGATGGCCGACATCAACAGTCCGATCGAAATACCCGTCACCACCGGCCCGCTGCCGGGGTCGCGCAAGGTCCATGTCGCGGGCACGCTGTTCCCCGACCTCCGCGTCGCGATGCGCGAAGTCGTCCTCGAGGCGACCGCGAACGAGCCCCCGGTCCGTATCTATGACCCGAGCGGGCCGTACACCGACGCCGCCGCACATATCGATATCCACGCCGGCCTGCCCGAACTCCGCCGCCCATGGATCGAGGCGCGCGGCGACGTCGAACGCTACCTCGGGCGCGAAGTCCGCCCCGAGGACAACGGCCTGACCGGTCGCGCCACGCTCGACGCGCGTGCCAACACGCAGGCGTTCCCCCACGTCCAGCGCTCCCCGCTGCGCGCGAAGCCCGGCCACGCCGTCACTCAGATCGCCTATGCCCGCCGCGGCATCATCACGCCCGAGATGGAATATGTCGCGATCCGCGAGAACATCGGGCGCGCCAACATCGCTCAGACCCGCGACGGCGAGAGCTTCGGGGCCGACATCCCCGACTACGTCACCCCAGAATTCGTCCGCAGCGAGATCGCCCGCGGCCGCGCGATCATCCCGTCGAACATCAACCACCCCGAGGCCGAGCCGATGGCGATCGGGCGCAACTTCCTCGTCAAGATCAACGCCAACATTGGCAACTCCGCCGTCGCGTCGTCGGTCGCCGAGGAAGTCGAGAAGCTCGTCTGGTCGACCCGCTGGGGGGCCGACACCGTCATGGACCTGTCGACCGGGCGCAACATCCACACGACGCGTGAATGGATCATCCGCAACTCGCCGGTCCCGATCGGCACGGTGCCGATCTACCAGGCGCTCGAAAAGGTCGGCGGCGTCGCCGAGGACCTGACGTGGGAGATCTACCGCGACACGCTGATCGAACAGGCCGAGCAGGGCGTCGACTATTTCACCATCCACGCCGGCGTGCGCCTC
>JBBSFF010000336.1:0-2749 GCA_038238995.1 Sphingomonadales bacterium | reverse complement strand
GACCGTGGCCGAGGTCGTGCTGCCGCCGACGCGGTCCCTCGCGCGCGCCAAGCGCTGTCTCGGCGACATGGTCGGCGGCGGCGGCACGCCGCTTGCGGCCGGGCTCGACGCGGCGTTCGACCTCGCGCGCGCGGCGAAAGGGCGGGGGCGGACGCCGTTCGTCGTGCTGCTGACCGACGGGCGCGCCAACATCGCCCGCGACGGTACCGCGAGCCGCGAGCGCGCGAATGCCGACGCGCTGACCGTCGCGCGCGGCTTCGTCGCCGACCAGATTTCGGCGGCGTTCATCGATACCTCGCCGCGCCCGCGCCCCGAAGGCGCGGCGATCGCCGCGGCGATGGGTGCACGCTATGCCCCGCTGCCCGCCGCCGGGGCCGCGGCGATGGCGGGCGTCGTCCGGGCGCTCTCCCAATGACTCCGCCAGCAGGTTGGCGGATCGACGGCGGCGACTGGCCGAACCGCGAGGCGAGCCGCTTCGTCGTCGCGGGCGGCGTGCGCTGGCACGTCCAGGTCGCCGGACAGGGACCGGTCGTGCTCCTGCTTCACGGTACCGGGGCGGCGTCGCACAGCTGGCGCGATATCCTCCCCGACCTTGCGCGCGATTGCACCGTCGTCGCGCCCGACCTGTCGGGGCATGGGTTCAGCTCGGCGCTCGGCGCGCCGACGCTGCCGGTGATGGCGCGCGCGGTGACGGCGCTGCTCACCGAACTCGAGCTCACTCCCGCGCTGATTGTCGGCCATTCGGCGGGAGCGGCGATCGCGCTGCGCCTCGCGATCGATACGTACCCGGTGCCCGTCGTCAGCTTCAATGGTGCGCTGCTGCCGTTCCCCGGCATCGCCGCCAAGCTGTTCCCGGCGATGGCCAAATTGCTGTTCGTCAACCCGCTCGTGCCCGCGATCCTCGCGTTCCAGGCGCGTGGGGCGGGGGTCGTCGCGAAGTTCCTGCCGCGCGCGACGGGCTCGGCGATCGACGCGCGCGGGGTCGAGCTGTACGAACGGCTGTTCCGCCGCAGCGACCATGTCGGCGGCGCGCTGGCGATGATGGCGAATTGGGATCTGGCCGCCTTCGCCGCCGATCTGCCCCAAGTGAAGGTGCCGGTGCGGCTGGTCTACGGCGACCGCGATGCCGCCGTCCCGCCGTCGGTCGCGAGCGACGTTGCCAAGCGGATCGCTGGATCGACGGTGGTCGCGATGCCCGGCCTCGGCCACCTCGCGCACGAGGAGGGCTCGGCGGCGGCGATCGCCATCATCCGCGAATCGCTCGCGGAAAGGGACTGACATCATGGAAAACTACTATGGCGCGATCGAGGGAGTGATCTTCGCCGTGATCGTCCTCGGCCTCGCCTTCTGGCAGCTGTGGTCGCTCAGGAAATAGCGCGCGGCATCCGGAACGGCAGCATCAGCCGCACGATAGGCGACCGGAAGCGGTCGAGCGAGAGGCTCTCGTGGACCGCGTCGCACGCCTCGCCGAACAGCCGGGTGCGCAGCGCCGAGCGGACATAGAACGGGCTATCTTCCCACGTTCGCAACACCTTGGGCGTACCGCCCGCGTCGACGCGCGTCCCCCGCGCCATCCGCCACGCGCTCGTCGGCAGGCGGAAGCGCGGCGGCGCGGCAACGCGCTCGACCGACCCGTCGGGGCCGATCCGCAGCGCCAGCGCAAAGCTCGACCCGTCGCGCCGGACGCCGTCGTAGAGCACCACCGTGTCGCGGCTGAGGTGCGCGCGCGACCAGTCCCAGTCGGCAAACCCGTCCTCGAGCGCTTCGGTCCCGGCATTGCTGTCGAGGTAGCCGGTCCCCGACCACGTCACGCCCGGGCGGTCCATCGTCACCTCGACCCGCGCGCGCGGCGCGATCGGCCGCCAGCGATGGCGTCCACCGGGGTCGAGCGCGAAGCTTTCGTCGACCAGCGCCTGCGGGGTCAGGCGGACGGTGCCGCGCAGCCGTGACGGGATCGGCGCGGTGACCTCGTCGATCGTCGCGACGAGAGTATCGCCGTCCCACCGCAACGAACTCGGCCCGATCGCGAGCGACCCGGCATCGCGCGCCAGTGCCCCACGCCCGCGCTCGGTCATCGCCCAGCGCTTGGTGCCGGGGCCGTACAGCGCGACGTTGAACGCGACATGGTTTTCGGGATCGTCGCGCCCGCTCCACGCATAATAGGGTGAGAACACGCTGCCGAGGAAGGCGATCAGCGTCAGCCCGTGTCGCCCGTCGTCGGACAGCGCGTCGAGGTACCACCAGCGGTAGCCCTGTGGTCCTACCGGCGCGTCGAAGCGAGGTCCGACGTCGTTTTCCGTCAGGCGCGATCGCGCAGGAGCGCCCGCGCCGCCAGCCGCCCCGACAGCGCCGCCATCGGCACCCCCGCGCCCGGATGCGTCGCCCCGCCCGCGAGGTAGAGCCCCGGAATCCGGGTCGTCGACCCCGGGCGCTGGAACGACGCCCGCCAGCCGTGCGACGCCCGCCCGTAAAGCGCGCCCCCCGTCGCCGGGAACAGGCCCGCAAAGTCCGCCGGGGTCGTCCGCACCGTCGCCGCCGCGGTCCGCGCGACCCGGAGGCCGCTGCGTTCCAGCAGCGCGAAGGTCGCCTCGTCGCACGCGTCGATCTCCCCCGGTGTCAGGCCCCGCCCGTCGGCGGTGGCGGGTGCATTGACGATCATGTGCAGCCGTTCGCGGCCCTGTCCAGCCGCGTTGTCACCGCGGTCTGCGGCGCAGACGTAGACGCTCGGGGTCGCGGGCAGGCGGCCGCG
>JBBSFF010000335.1:0-2753 GCA_038238995.1 Sphingomonadales bacterium | reverse complement strand
GTAGGTTGCATTGTGCGTCTTGGTCATCACCCAGTCGAGCGGCCCACCGATGTTCCAGACAAAGCCGAGACCGCTAACGACCCAGAAATACCAGGGCGGTCGGCTCGACACTCGGCTGGCCATCGCTGCTCCCTTCCCCGTAAGAAACCAACATAAATCGAGCGCGGCACGTAGCAGAAATCCGGCTGGCTGTCGAACGGCGGCCATGGAGGGCGATGGTTCGACGTCGCGCGATTACTCACACGACGCTCACGGACGCTTCGCCCGCGTCGAACACGCCTTCGATCGTCAGGCCGAAGGCGCGGGCGATCGTGAAGGCGAGCGGGAGGCTGGGGTCGTAGCGCCCGTTCTCGATCGCGTTGACCGTCTGCCGCGAGACGCCGAGCACCGTGGCCAACTCGGCCTGCGACCAGCCGCGCGCGGCGCGCAACGCCGGGAGACGATTGGTCATCGGCGGTAGCGCCACGCCGAGCCGATCGACCCGACCGCCCACAATGCGCCCATCACCGGCCAGACGGTGAACATCGACAGTTTCGGGAAGCCGAAGTTTTCGAGGAAGCCGTAGCCGAAGCTGAGCAGCGCGGTGCCGAGGAAGGCGAGCGCGAGGATGTCGAACTGGAGCTTGCGCTGCATCTCGTCGAAGCGGCGGAACTGCCGCCAGATCGCCCACGCCGCCGCACCCGCCCCGACCATCGGCAGCAGCGCGACCGCGATCTGGCCGTCGGCGGGGACGCTCCCGGCGCGCAGCAGCATGAGCGAACCAACGAGCAGCGCGGCGTAGAGCGCGAGGCTCGATCCGAGTTCGAGGTAATAACGACGCATCGACATTATGGTCTCCGTGGAAAGGATGCTTTACAATAGCGCAAGGATTATTGATGTCAAGCGTCCTTTCCATCGGTCGGTCCGGTGCGCCGCGATCGCGGCTGCTTCCGCCGGGCAGCCGCGCGCGCTACACCCCGCGCCCATGAACATCCTCGTCATCGGCGGCGGCGGCCGCGAGCATGCGTTATGCTGGAAATTGCGACAGTCGGCGAACGTCGCGCGGCTGTTCTGCGCGCCGGGGAACGCGGGGATCGCGGGCGTCGCCGAGTGCGTCGTGCTCGCGCGCCAAGACGCCGTTGTCGAGTTCGCCACGACGAACGCGATCGGCCTCGTCGTCATCGGCCCCGAACAGCCGCTCGTCGATGGCCTCGCCGATGCGTTGCGCGCAGCGGGGATCAGGGCGTTCGGGCCGGGCGCGGCGGCGGCGCGGCTCGAGGGGTCGAAGGGGTTCACCAAGGCGATCTGCGCGCGGGCGAACATCCCGACCGCCGCCTTCGCACGCTTCGATTCCGCCGACGCGGGGCGGGCCTATGTTGCCGCGCACCCGCTGCCGGTTGTGATCAAGGCCGACGGCCTCGCGGCGGGCAAGGGCGTTGTGATCGCGACGACGTATCCCGAAGCCGATGCCGCGCTCACCCTCATGCCAGGCCCGGTCGTGATCGAGGCGTTCCTGACCGGTCCCGAGGCGAGCCTGTTCGTCCTGTGCGACGGGACCGACCTGCTCAGCCTTGGCAGCGCGCAGGATTACAAGCGCGTCGGCGACGGCGATACCGGACCGAACACCGGCGGCATGGGCGCGGTCGCCCCCGCCCCCGCACTGACCCCCGACCTCGAGGCGCGCGCGCTCACCGAGATCGTCGGCCCGACCGTCGCGGCGATGGCGGCGATGGGGACGCCGTTCACCGGGGTGCTGTTTGCCGGGCTCATGCTGACCCCGAGCGGGCCGCAACTCATCGAATACAACGTCCGCTTCGGCGACCCCGAGTGCGAGGCGTTGATGCTGCGGCTGGAGAGCGACCTGCTCGACCTGCTGATCGCGGCCTGCGACGGGACGCTCGCCGGGGCGCGGCCGGTGTGGTGCGACGCGACGGCGGTGACGGTGGTGATGGCGGCGGCGAACTACCCCGGCCCGCCAGTCACCGGCAGCGTGATCGGCGGCGTCGATGCCGCCGAAGCGACCGGCGCAGTCGTGTTCCACGCCGGAACCGCGCGCCGCGATGACGGTGCGCTGATCGCGACCGGCGGTCGCGTGCTCGCCGTCGCCGCGCTCGGCCGCGATGTTGGCGAAGCTCGCACGGCTGCCTATGCTGGCATTGCCGCAATCGATTGGCCGGGGGGTTTCGCCCGCACCGACATCGGCGGTCTTCGCGGGGAGTGAGCATGGCAAGCAGGCAGGAACTCAATTCGGGCGTCGGCGAGGTGCGGGTCGGGCTCGGCTTCGACGAGGCGCGACTGACCGAGTGGCTGGCAGCGAATGTCGACGGCTTCGCCGGGCCGCTGACGGTCCGCCAGTTCAACGGCGGCCAGTCGAACCCGACGTACAAATTGACGACGCCCGCGCAGAATTACGTCCTCCGCCGCAAACCGCCGGGGACGCTGCTCAAGTCAGCGCATGCGGTCGACCGCGAATACAAGGTCATCACCGCGCTCCACGCGGCAGGTTTTCCGGCGCCGCGCACCTTCGGCCTGTGTACCGACGACAGCGTCATCGGCACCTGGTTCTACGTCATGGACTGCGTCGAGGGCCGCGTGATCTGGGACACGACCTTCCCCGATGTGCCCCGCGCCGAGCGTCCGGCGTATTTCGACGCGATGAACGCGACGATCGCGCAGCTCCACATGCTCGATCCGCAAGCGATCGGCCTCGGCGATTTCGGCAAGCCGGGGAATTACTTCGCGCGCCAGATCGGGCGCTGGTCGCGGCAATATCT
>JBBSFF010000334.1:0-2782 GCA_038238995.1 Sphingomonadales bacterium | reverse complement strand
GGGAAGTTGATGTTCATCAGCACGCCCGGCGCCCAGTCGATGCCGATCAGCCGCCGGATGATGTCGGCCCCGGTCGCAGTGGCGGCGTCGAAGCTTTCCTTGCCGGCGCTATAGTCCGCCATCTGCTGGCTGAGCGCGATCGAGCGGATGCCGGCAAGGCACCCCTCCATCGCCGCCGACACGGTGCCCGAATAGGTGACGTCCTCGGCCAAGTTGCCGCCACGATTGACGCCCGACAGCAGCAGGTCAGGGCGGTAGTCCTGCATGACCTGCCCGATCGCCATCATCACGCTGTCGGTCGGCGTGCCGCGCACCGCAAACCGCTTGTCGCTGTATTTGCGCAGGCGGATGGGGGCGGTCAGCGTCAGCGAATGGCCGGCGCCCGACTGCTCCTCGGCGGGCGCAACGACCCAGACATCGTCGGACAATTGCGCCGCGATCGCCTCGAGTGCCTTCAGGCCGGGGGCCTCGATGCCGTCGTCGTTGGTGAGCAGGATGCGCATGACTATCCGTTCGGTTCGAGGCGGGTAATGCCGCCCATATACTGGTGGAGCACGTCGGGCACGATCACGCTGCCGTCCGCCTGCTGATAATTCTCGAGGACCGCGACCAGCGCGCGGCCGACCGCGAGCGCCGAGCCGTTGAGCGTGTGGACGAACCCGCGCGTGCCCTTCTCGCCCTTGGCACGAAAGCGCGTATCCATCCGCCGGGCCTGGAAATCGCCGCAGTCCGAACAGCTCGAAATCTCGCGGTACGCGCCCTGCCCCGGCAGCCAGACCTCGAGGTCATACGTCTTGCGCGCGGCGAACCCCATGTCGCCCGCGCACAGCAGCATCCGGCGATACGGCAACCCGAGCGCGTCGAGGATACCCTCGGCGTGCGCGGTCATGCGTTCGTGCTCGACCGCCGCCGCCTCGGCATCGGCGACGATCGCGACGAGCTCGACCTTGTCGAACTGATGCTGGCGGATCAGGCCGCGCGTGTCGCGCCCCGCCGACCCCGCCTCCGACCGGAAGCACGGGGTCAGCGCGGTGAAGCGCAGCGGCAGGTCGGCGGCGTCGAGAATCTTCTCGCGGACGAGGTTGGTGAGCGACACCTCGGCGGTCGAAATCAGGTAGCGCCCGTCGGTGGTCTTGAACAGGTCGTCCTCGAACTTCGGCAGCTGCCCGGTGCCGAACAGCGCGTCGGCGCGGACGAGCAGCGGCGGCGCGACCTCGGTATAGCCGTTCTCGGCGGTGTGCCGGTCGATCATGAACTGCCCAAGCGCGCGGTGCAGCCGGGCGAGCGGGCCCTTGAGCACGGCGAAGCGCGCCCCCGAGATCGCAGCAGCGGCGTCGGGGTCGTAGCCGAACTTGAGCGCTAGGGTGTCGTGCTCCTTCGCGGCGAAGTCGAAGGCGGGGACGGTGCCGCGCGTGTGGACGACGACGTTGCAAGCTTCATTGAGACCGTCGGGCACCTCGGGGGCGGGGAGGTTGGGAAGGGGGGCCAATGCTGCCCGAAGATCGCCTTCTAGCTGGGGAATGATAGCATCGTTCGATTGCGCGAGAGTCTTTGCCGTCGCGACACGGTTCATCAGGCTCTCAACCAAGGCCGCGTCCTTTGCCGCCTTCGCCTGACCTATCTGCCGCGCCAAATCGTTTTGGATCGCTAGATCACCCTGCGCGGAATTCTTATATTCCCGGAGCTGTTCGTCGATCCGAACCAACCCAGCGGAATGCGCCTCCACCCCCCGCCGCGCCAGTGTCGCGTCGAACGCTGCCGGGTCGGCGCGGATGGCTTTGATGTCGTGCATGGCGGCCGACGCTATGGCGGGCGGGGCCGCGCGGGGCAAGGGTTTGCCTCCCCTCCCCTTCAGGGGAGGGGCGAGAGACGCGCCCCTTGGCGCGGCCCGGTGGGGCTCGGCTGCCCGAGACGAACTCGGCTTCGCCATCGTTCCCCGCCCCCGACCCCTCCCCTGAAGGGGAGGGGTCGGGGGCGGGCTCACGGCGAGGGGAGGCGCTTGCTTGGCGTGCCCCCGCCCCGCTAACACTGCACCATGATCGCCCAGTGTCCCGCGTGCGCCAAACGGTACCGCCTGGCCGACGAAGCGGTCCCGCCCGAGGGGCGGAGCGTGCGGTGCGCGGCGTGCGGCCACGGCTGGACCGCGATGCCCGTGCCCCCGCCGCCGATCGACCGCGAGCCGAAGCTGCCGTTCGGCGCGCCACCCGCAGCCGCAATCGCCGCCGTCGCGGCCCCCGTTGGCGCGATCCGGATCGGGCCAACGCCCATCCCCGACCGCGCCGCGATCATCGACGAAGCGCCTTCGGCCACCATCGGCGCTTACCGCCAGCGTTCGCCCGCGCCCGACGACGCCGACCGCCGCCCGCGCCGGTGGCGGTGGATCGTGCCGCTGTTGTGCGTCGCCGTCGTGCTCGCCGGTCTCGCGGTCGTCACGTTCGCCCCCGCGAGCACCTTCGATCCGCCGCGCCTCGGTCTTCCCGATCCAGCGGCTCTCGGGCTTCCCGCGATCGACGTCGCCTCGATCGAAATGCCCGCGCTCGCCCTGCCGACGCTCGACCTGCCCCCGCTCGATCTGACGAAGGTCCCGATCGTCGGCGCCAGACTCGACGCGCTGATCCACCCCGCCGCCACACCGCGTTCGCCGCTGACGATCTCCGTCGCGGCCGAGCGCCGCCCGCTCGGCAACGGCGGCGCGGTGCTCGTGATCGCGGGGACGATCGTCAACCCGACCGACACCGCCCAGCAGGTGCCGCCGATCGCGGCGCGACTAGTCGATCCGGCG
>JBBSFF010000333.1:0-2788 GCA_038238995.1 Sphingomonadales bacterium | reverse complement strand
TGCATCGCCCGCGTGCTCGCCCACAGCCGCGCGCGCTTGGCGGTGTCGTGCATCAGCTTGCGGATCGACACCGCCGACGACGCGACGACCGCGGGCGGCAGCGACGCGGTGAAGACGTACGGGCGGCAGACGAGCCGCAGCACCTCGAACTTCGGGTGGTTCGAGACGCAGAAGCCGCCGACGGTGCCGACCGATTTCGAGAAGGTACCGATGATGAAGTCGACCTGATCCTCGACCCCCGCCGCCTCGGTGACGCCGCGCCCGTGATCGCCGAAAAAGCCCATCGCGTGCGCTTCGTCGACCAAGACCATCGCGCCGTGGCGCTTGGCGACCGCGACCATCTCGGCGAGCGGCGCGATGTCGCCGAGCATCGAATAGACGCCTTCGAGAACCACGAGCTTGCCCGCTTCGGGGGGGAGGCGGCCCAATCGCTTGGCGAGGTCCTCGACCGAATTGTGGCGGAAGCGGACGATCTCGGCATTGCCCATCGCGCAGCCGTCGTAGATCGACGCGTGGCTGTCGGCGTCGAGGATGACATAGTCGCCGCGCCCGGCGAGCGTCGACACGACGCCGAGGTTCGCCTGATAGCCGGTCGAGAACACCATCGCGTATTTGGTGCCGTAGAACTCCTTGAGCGCGTTCTCGCATTCGCGGTGGCTAGTGTAGGTGCCGTTGAGCGACCGGCTGCCGGTCGTACCCGCGCCGAAGTCGCGCACCGCCGCCTCGCTCGCGGCGATGACGTCGGGATCGAAGGTCATCCCCATGTAGTTGTACGTGCCCATCAAGATCGTCTCGCGGCCGTTGATGATCGCGCGCGTCGGCGACAACACCTGCGACATCACCACCCCGACCGGATCGCGCCCGCCCGCGTCGAGATACGCCTGCCGCTCGCCGGCGATTCCGTCGAACTTGTCGAGCAGGTCGATCACTTCGCCAACTTCGCGACGGCGTCGGCGACCTGCCCGATCGTCTCGAGCTCGGGCAGCATGTTGAGCGGCAGGACGATGTCCCACTCGTCCTCGATGTTGGCGACGAGGTCCATCACCGTCAGGCTGTCCATCTCGAGGTCGTTCGAGAAACTCGTATCCTCGGCCAGCGGCACCGCCTTCTTGTTGAGCGGGCCGATCAGCTCGACGATGCGGGCGAAGATGGTGGCGCGGGCGGGCATGGGCAGTTCCTGGCGGCAGGGTGTCTTAATGCCCGCATAATATGGTCAAAGTCGGGCCGCGCCGAGCCACCCCTGGGCGCGGTACCATGTCACGGCGTGCGCGAGGCCGGTCGCGAGGTCAGTTGTCGGCTGCCACAGCGCCGCGGGCAGCCCGCGCCCCGTTGCGGCGACCCAGTCGGGATGGGCGAGATAGCGCGCGCGGTCGTGGGTCATCCGCGGGTGGCGCTTGCTCGCGCGGGCGAGCGCGGTCTCGACCGTCGCGGTCGCGCGCAGTACGCCGAGCGGCAGCCGGATCAGCCGCGGCGTGCGTCCGACCGCGACGCCGATCGCGCGGGCGAGGTCGGCGTGCGACCACGCGCCGTGCCCGTCGTCGATCTCGGCCGTGCCGGTCCAGTCGCTGGCGGCGAGCGCGAGCAGGACGGCGGCGAGATCGCCGACCTCGATCAGCGAAAATCGCCCGTCGCCGGGAAGGATCGCCAGCCCGCGCGCGACCATCTGGAACACCGGCAGCGTCTCGCGGTCGCCGGGTCCGTAGACCCCGGGCGGGCGGACGATCGCCGCGTCGAGTTCCGCCGCCAAGACCAGCGCCTCCGCCGCCGCCTTGCTCGCCCCGTAATCCGACCGCCCGGGCTCGCGCGCGGCGAGCGACGAGACGTGGACGAAGCGGTGGACCCCGGCGGCGCGCGCGGCGGCGAGGATGCTCGTGGTGCCGGCGACGTTGCCCGCGTCGAAATGCGCGCGGGTAGTCGCGGTGATCGTGCCGGCGATGTGAACGACCGCGTCGGCCCCGTCGCAGAGGGGGCCGGGAGCGGCGAGGTCGCCCGCGATCCACGCAACGCCGGGGAGCGGCGGCTGCGGGCGGCGGGTAAGCGCGCGGACGGTGTGGCCCTGCGCGGCGGCGAGCGCGAGCAGGTGGCCGCCGACAAAGCCGGTGCCGCCGGTGACGGCGAGGATCACGGTCTTCCCTCTCCCCTCGAGGGAGAGGGACGGCTGCGGAGCAGCCAGGGTGAGGGCAAGGGTGAGAGTGGCGTCGCGAAGGCGCGGCGCGGTACGGCGTCCGCACCCTCACCCTGGTCGCGCAAAGGGCGCGCCCGTCCCTCTCCCTCAAGGGGAGAGGGGTTAAGCGGCAATTTCAAAGGGCTGGATTTCGCCGCTGAGGTATTGCGAGCGTGCCTTGCTCCGGCTGAGCTTCCCGCTCGACGTGCGCGGCAGCGTCCGCGGTGGCACCAGTTCCACCAGGCAACTCATGCCCGTAATCGCCCGCACCTTCGTCCGGATCGCCTCGCGCAGATGGGTCCGCTCGGCGACGTCGGAGGTGCGGCACTGGACGAGGACGGCGGGGGCTTCCTCGCCGCCGGGCGTGGTGATCGCGAAGGCCGCGATGTCGCCCGCCTTGAACCCGGGGAGCTGCTCGATCGCCCACTCGATGTCCTGCGGCCAGTGGTTCTTGCCGTTGATGATGATCATGTCTTTGGCGCGCCCGACGATGTAGACATAGCCGTCGGCCAAATACCCCATGTCGCCGGTGTCGAGCCAGCCGTCCGCAAGGCACGCCGCCGTCGCCGCGTCGTCGCGGAAATAGCCCGCCATCACGCCCTCGCCCGCGACGAACAGCCGCCC
>JBBSFF010000332.1:0-2790 GCA_038238995.1 Sphingomonadales bacterium | reverse complement strand
GCTGGAAATTGTTCAACATCGTCATCCAGTTCGGCGCGATCCTCGCGATCGTCGTGCTCTATTGGCGGACCTTCGTGACGGTGATCGGCGGCCTCGTGTCGCGCGAGCCGGGCGCGCTGCGCTTCGTCCGCAACGTGCTGCTCGCGTTCATCCCCGCCGTCGTCATCGGCCTCGCGCTGCACACGAAGATCGAGGCGCTGCTCGGCCACGCCGAGGTCGTCGCGGTCGCGCTGATCGTCGGCGGGATCGCTATCCTGATCATCGAGCGTATGGCGAAACAGGCGACCGTACACGGTATAGCCGACATCCCGGTCGGCAGCGCGGTCGGTATCGGCTTCGTCCAGTGCCTCGCGATGATCCCCGGGGTCAGTCGGTCGGGGGCGACGATCATGGGCGCCCTGACGATGGGGGTCGAGCGGCGCACCGCCGCCGAATTCAGCTTCTTCCTCGCCGTCCCGACGATGCTCGGCGCCACCGTCCTCGAGCTCGTCAAGCACCGCGACCTGCTCGACGCCAGCGAAATCAACGAGATCGCGATTGGTTTCGGCGTCGCCTTCGTCGTCGCGGTGATCGTCGTCCGCGCCTTCGTCGCGGTCATCGGCCGCTACGGCTTCGCGCCCTTCGCGTGGTACCGCATCGTGGCGGGAGCCGTCGCGCTCGTCTGGCTGTACGCGATGTAAGGGGATGGTTGCGCGCGCAGCGTCGCGGTCGGTTTCCCCGGCGCTGGTCGGGCGTCCCGCGTCGCCGCGCCCCGCCGTTTCGGGCGGAAGTTCATGACTTGCACGTTCGGGCGGGGTCGTTTCGGGGATTTGCGTCGCCGGACCGGCGTCGAGTTCGGTATCGAGAATCCCCATCGCATAGGCATGGGCGTCGTCGGTGCTTTGGGGGACGTGCCGGTCGTCGTCGTGATCGCGGCTGCCCGCGAGGTCGCCGGACGTGTCGTACGTGGGGCGGAAGAAGCGGTTGTGGCTGAGCTGTTCGCGGTCGCGGAGCAGGAACATCAGCAACCGGTCGTTGTAGACGGTGCGCAGGCCGACCATCTCGCCGCGCTGGAACACCTCCTGCTTGACGCCGTACATCGCCCGGTCGACCGCGATGTCGGTGAGCTTGGCGAGCCCGGCGGCGCGCGCGGCATCCCAGGCGTCGGCGAACGACGCCGCGCGCCCGTCGGCGCGGAGCGTGTACGCCGCGCGGACCGACATGCCGGCGATCCGGCAGGCGCTCGCGACGCTGCCGCAGTCCTGGAGCGCGTCGATGAACACGCGTTGGCGTTGCGGGGTCCAGCCGTCGTCGCGCTTGCGAAGGATGGCGGGGGCGAAGGGGGGCGATTCGGTTTCCATTTTCGATTCTATGGCAAAATCGGTTCGTGTAGGAAAGTTATTTCACCAATCCTACACGCGGCGGGAGTGCTAGCCGGTCGCCGACGCGGCGCGCGGCGGCGACCGGGACGGGCCCGGTCGCGACGAAGGGCATTGCGATTGCCGCTCAAAGTGTCGGCTGGCTTTACAGTTTCGACGGGGTCGGCGCGCCGGAGATTGGCGAAGCCCACTTAAAACAGCCTGTTAGCGTAGTGGCACGATCCGTGCATGGTCATACACATTAGCAGGAGGATCGCATGCGTCTCATTTCCGCTCTCGCCGCCGCCGCCCTGATCGGCACGTCGGTTACCGCCGGTGCCGTCACGGTGTTCACCGAGACCTTCGACAGCGGCTTCCAAGGGGCGAGCCTGGCGATCCCGGCGGCGTCGCACTTCAGCGATCGCTGGCTCAATACCGACTATACCTTCATCAACGCCGCCGACGGCTTCACTTTTACCGGCCCGGCATATCTCGCGGTCAATCTCGACAATCCGAGCGATGCCGCGCTGCTACTCAACGAAGGCGGCAGCACCGCGAGCGTGACGGTGACCGGTTTGACCGTCGGCAAGGGCTATTCGCTCAGCTTCCTGCAGTGGGGCGACAACGTCCCCGGCAGCGCCTAGACGTACAACGTCTTCGTCAACGGCGGGCTCGCGTTCAGCGGTGCCGGTGTCGACGGTGCCCCGGGCAGCCTCCCGGCGACGCGCTACACGACGCGGTTCACCGCGAGCAGCACCACCGCAGTGCTGTTGTTCGACGAGAATTCGACCACCGTCGCGTCGCCGATCTTCGACGACATCACCGTCGCGACGATCCCCGAGCCGGCGACGTGGGGCCTGCTCATCGCCGGCTTCGTCATGGTCGGCGCGTCGATGCGCCGCCGCAGCCGGTTCGGCCTGACCGCCTGAACCCGACATCTCAACGATCGCGAGGGCCGGTGCGAGAGCGCCGGCCCTTTTCGTTCGTAGTCGGTGGAAAAGCAGGTTAGTCTCAAAACAGTACCAAATTGTGCGTCGCAGCGTGAATCGATTCAGTTCACTGTGCATGCATATCATAAAACGACAGTGGCACTGACCCATCAGTTAAATCTTGCTCGACACAGACACTAAACGCTCATAAAGCGTCGCCCGAAGGGAGTCGCGCGCATGGCCGAAACGATGTTGCGCTTCACTGCGCTTGACCAGGCGTACCCCACGAAGCGCGCCGCGGACGCGCGCGCCGACGATTTCCTCGAGATCGCGCGCCCGTACATCCTTGCCAAGGCCGAGGAGCAGGCGTCGCGGTGTTCGCAGTGCGGCGTGCCGTTCTGCCAGGTGCATTGCCCGCTCCACAACAATATCCCCGACTGGCTCAAGCTGACCGCGCAGGGGCGGCTCGAAGAGGCGTACGAGGCGTCGTCGGCGACGTCGTCGATGCCCGAGATCTGCGGGCG
>JBBSFF010000331.1:0-2810 GCA_038238995.1 Sphingomonadales bacterium | reverse complement strand
GGCGATGATGGAAACGGCGGGCTGGCACCGGCCGCGGATGCGGGCGAAGCTCGGGCGCGGCGCGCTGCTGTGGACTGTGGCGAAGGTCGGGCTGGGGTGGGTGTGACGCTTGTTCCTCCCCGCTCGCGGGGAGGGGGACCGCGCGCTTCTTTTGCGCGGGGTGGAGGGGCGGTCGAGCAAGCTCGAGTTTTTGAGCCCGCTCTACCGCCCCTCCGTCGCGCAAGGGCGCGCCACCTCCCCGCGAGCGGGAAGGATCAAACACGTCAGCAACGGGGTCGAAAGCGGCGCAGAGTGAACCGCAGTTGCGCGCACGTCATCGACGAGCACGACCCGCCCTACTGGCGCTCAGTGCTGGCTCACCGGCGTCCGAACGATCATCCCGTCGAGCGCGGGGGACGCCATGATCTGGCACGCCAACCGGCTGTTCGGCTCGACGCCTTCGGCGAAGTCGAGCATCGCCGCTTCCATTTCCGATTTCGTACCCGCCGCCGCAAGCCACGCCGCGTCGACATGGACGTGGCACGTCGCGCAGGCGCAGTTGCCGCCGCAGTCGCCGTCGATGCCGGGGACGCCGTTCGACACCGCCGCCTCCATCAGCGACACACCGTCGTCGACGTCGAGCGTGCGCGTGGCCCCATCGGCCGCGACGTAGGTGATCTTCGCCATGCTGTCCCCGTATCAGGCCGGAATGCGAACCGGCAGGCTGGTGTAGCCCTTGACGAACGCCGACGGAACCCGGCCCGGCGCGGCCATGACCTCGACGAGGTTCGGATAGCGCTTGAGGATTTCTTCCCAGACGATCTTCAACTGCATCTCGGCGAGGCGGTTGCCGACGCAGCGGTGGATGCCGAAACCGAACGACAGGTGCTGGCGCGGGCGGGCGCGGTCGACGATGAACGCGTCGGGGTCGGCGATCGCGCGCTCGTCGCGGTTGCCCGACACGTACCACATGACGACGCGGTCGCCCTTCCGGATCGTCTTGCCGCCGAATTCGACGTCGACGAGCGCGGTCCGGCGCATGTGCGCGAGCGGGGTCTGGTAGCGGATGATCTCGCTGACCGCCGACTCGATCAGCGCCGGGTTCGCCTTGACCTTCGCCCACTGGTCGGGGTTCGCCGCCATGAAGGTCAGCCCGCCGGTGATCGAGTTGCGCGTCGTGTCGTTGCCGCCGACGATCAGCAGCAACAGGTTGCCGAGATATTCGTACGGCACCATATCGCGCGTCGCCGGATTGTGCGCGAGCATCGACACGAGGTCGCCGCGCGGCGGTTCGTTTACCCGCTCGTTCCACAGCCGGGTGAAATACATCAGGCATTCGAGCATGATCGCCTCGCGCTCGGCCTTGGTCGGGTTGCCAGGGACGGTCTCGTCGGCGGTCGCCATGTCGGACCAATAGGTCAGCAGACGGCGGTCCGCCCACGGGAAGTCGAACAGTGTCGCGAGCATCTGCGTCGTCAGCTCGATCGACACGCGGTCGACCCAGTCGAACACCTCGCCGCGCGGCAGGTTGTCGAAGATCGCCTGCGCGCGCTCGCGGATCAGGACCTCGAGGGTGGCGAGGTTGCCCGGCGACACGATCGGCGACACCGCCTTGCGCTGGATATCGTGCGTGGGCGGATCCATTGCGATGAACATCGGCAGGATGAAATCGTCGTCCATATCCTTCGCGGTGATCCCGCCGAGCAGCGCGTCGGACGAGAATTGCGCGTGGTTGGTGTCGACCGCCATGATGTCGGCGTAGCGCGTCACCGACCAGTACGGCCCGAAGCGGCCGTTGGCGTGGTAATGCACCGGGTCCTCGTCGCGCAGGCGCTCGAAATACGGCCAGTGCGTATCGGTGCGGAACAGCTCGGGGTCGGTCATGTCGAACGCGTCGAGCGGCATTGCATACGCGCGGGCGCGCGCTTCGGCGAGGTGCGGCGGTTCGTCCGCGTGCGCTGCGGCGAAGTCGATTGCCCGTGTCGCCATGTCGCGTCTCCCAAGGACCCTGTCGAGTCTCACTCAGGAATGTGCACCACGACTACGCAAAGCGCAACCGCGATCGCGTCGACGCGCGGCCGCTTCGATCGGGCCCACCGCACCGCTTGAGCCGCCGCGGTGGAAGCCGTATCCGGTCGGCGATGACCGACCTGCTCACGATCCGCCGCCCCGACGACTGGCACGTGCATTTGCGCGACGGCGGCATGCTCGCGCGCGTCGCGCCGTTCACCGAGCGGCAGTTCGCCCGGGCGATCGTCATGCCCAACCTCAAGGTTCCGGTGACGACCGCGGCGCTCGCGGCGGCGTACCGCGACCGTATCGTCGCCGCAGCACCCGGGCTGGTGCCGCTGATGACCGCGTATCTGACCGACACCAGCGACGCCGCCGACCTGGTTGCGGGCGCGCGCGACGGGGTGCTCACCGCCGCCAAGCTGTACCCGGCAAACGCGACGACCAACTCCGCCGCCGGGGTCACCGACGTCGCCCGGATCATGGGCGTGCTCGCCGCGATGGCCGACGCCGGGCTGCCGCTGCTGATCCACGGCGAGGTCACCGACCCCCACGTCGACGTGTTCGACCGCGAGGCGGTGTTCATCGACCGCGTCCTCGCCCCGCTCGTCGCGCGCCTGCCCGACCTGCGGATCGTGTTCGAGCATATCACCACGCGCGAAGCGGTCGACTTCGTGCGCGCTGCCGGGGCGAACGTCGCCGCGACGATCACCCCGCACCACCTCCACCACAGCCGCAACGCGATGTTCGCCGGCGGCATCCGCCCGCACCTGTACTGCCTGCCGATCCTGAAGCGCGAGCCGCACCGCCTCGCGCTCCGT
>JBBSFF010000330.1:0-2816 GCA_038238995.1 Sphingomonadales bacterium | reverse complement strand
TCGATGGCGACGAAGACCGCGATCGCCAACGCCGCATACAGCGCGTAGAAGGTGATGTCGTGAAGGATGTTCAGGTCCATGACATTTCTTTCCGCTTCAGAAATCCGACGCGAACGTGAAGACGGTTGTCCGCGGCGCACCGACGTAGAAGGCTTGCGCGAAATAGGTTGGCAGACCCGCGATCGGATTCGCTCGCACGCCGAAATTGCTGCCCGACGGGCCGTTCAGACTCAGATACTGCCGACCGAAGATGTTGTACACATTCAGCCGGACGATCGGGTTCTTCATGAAACTGTTCGAGCCGAACTTGTAGCCCGCGGTTGCACCGAACAATGTGTAGCCGCCGATGCTGTCGTCGTTGACCAAGGTCGAGTAACGCTTGCCCGTGTACTTCGCATCGACGGCCGCGATCCAGTTGGCGTCCGCGTATTGAAGCGCGAAGCCGGACAGCCAACGCGGCGTATCGGGAAACTCCTTGCCCGCGGTCGCTTCACGCCTGGGGCCGGAGCCATAGACGATATCGCTCTTGATGCGCGACTTGGTGTACGACAGCGAGCCGTACATCGACAAGGTTTTCGTAATGCTGTATCCGCTTTCGAGTTCTAAGCCCTTGGTGGTCGAGTCCCCCAGGTTGATCGCCTGTCCTTGCTGGCCAGTGACCGGATCGATCAACGAGGCGATGCGGTCCCTGTAGTTGATGTAGAACACCGAGCCCGAGAACGTCACACGTTCCCCGGCATAGCGATAGCCCGCGTCGTAGTTGTGCGCCGTCTCAGGTCCGACCTGCGGCTCGAGAATGCGGAAGTTGGTTGCAACGCCATTCACGAAGCTGAGCGGTGCCGTCGCCGATGCATTACTGACCGCGAGGTTCGAGTATGCAAAGTTCGGCGGCGCCTTGAAGTTCTTGGTCGCATTGGCGAATAGCGATTGCTCGGTCGTCAACTGGTACTTGATTCCGAGGTTGGGCAGAAACTCTGAATACTCCTTCTGAATCGCGTAGTCCGCCCCGCCGTTGCCGGTCTGCCCGAGTCCGGTCGGAGTCGTGCCCTGATTGGCCGAGTTGGTGAACTTGCGTCCCAAGGTCGTGTAGCGTCCGCCGCCAACGAACGTCAACTTGTCCTGGAAGAAGCTTACGGTGTCTTGCAGAAATGCCGACTTGCCGGTACTGATCGTGTACCAATCGCGAAACTGCGCACGCGATCCATCGGCGTTGCGAAGGAACTGCTCCTGGTTGCGCAAGAATATGTCCTCCGCATGGCCGCTGTTGTCGATTTGTACGTATGGAGCGGTTTGTTGATGGCGCGCGCGTTCATACCAGTAACCGCCCAGAATGCTGTTGCCCGCGATTTGCCAATGGACCTTGGTGGTCACACCGGGTCGATAAGTTTTGGTGACGCTGCCTTCATACGCTCCGATGGTGTCGAGCGTATCTCCATCGCCGTTGTAGTCGCGACCGCCACCGCCCAGAAATCCGCCCGATTGCCCCTCACGCAGGGTCCGCAATTCAAGTCCGCCGGTACCGTGCCCATACCAGATATACGGATCAACATCGAGGCTCAAGGTCGGCGCGAGCTGGAAATGACCTTTTAGAGTTGCAATATAATTTTCAAATGGATTCAAATTGAAGCCGTAATAACTATCCGCGCTATTTCCGCCCGGCGGCGTGTTAAAAACATAATTGGCGACATTGGGCGCGTAAGTCGTATCGTTTTGCGCGGTGCCCTTCACAGCAGGTTGATGTTGCGGAGCGAATGTACCGAAATCTTGATAGCGACCGAATTTATCGATCTCAGCTTTCGTGAGCGTACGATAATTGTTGTTAACCGCCCGGTTATAAAGCAACCCCGCAGTAATCGTGCTGACGCGGCCCAAAGACAGGATGCCCTGGTAATCGAAGTGGTCGCGATACGCGTCGCCCGTGCCTTTGAATTTTTCTGCTTCGGCATGCGAGACCGAGAAGAACATCTTGATGCGGTCGTCGGCGAATTTGCCAGTGTCGTAACGCAGGAAGGTTTTCGACAGCTTGTTGTTGCCGATCGATTGCGAGACGCGTGCACGTCGGGTGTCGGTGGGCGAGCAAGTGACAAGACCGACGTTGCCGCCGGTGGCGCCGACGTGCGGCGCTTCGGTGTCGGTCGAGCCCTGCGTCACGAACACCTCGCACAGGTTGTCTGTGTCGGTGTACTCCTGCGGGAAGACCGCGAAGTTGCCCGAGTCGTTGACCGGCACGCCGTCGATCGTGAAGCCCAGTTGATCGCTGTTGAAGCCGCGAATTCGCAGCCCGCCGCCGAACAGGCCAGTGCCGTCGTAGCTGAACGTCGAGACGCCCGGCAACAAGTTGATGACTTGGTACGGGTTGCTGGTCGGCGCTTGATTCTCGATCGATTTGCGGCCCACCGAACTGCGCGCCTTGGGGGTTTCTTCCTGCTGGATCAACCCGGTGGCCGTTCCACCGGGTTGCCCTTCGACGTTGATCGTGCCGACGTCAGTCGTCGATTGTTGTGCGTTGACGCCCGCGGCCATGAACAGGCCCGACACCAATAAGGAGATTTGCGTGGCTTTAAAGTTCATTGAGAAACTCCCGAGAATCGCATGAATAAAATGGTAAAAGAAAGATAAAGATCAAATAATATTTAAAGAAATATGGCTCATGACGGCGCTTTAAAGTCAAGGTCAACCATAAATCGATGCGTTTCCTCACCCGCGAAAGCGCCTTCGAACGCAGGCATGCTGCCGCGCTTGATGGTGGTCAGCCCTGCGTTGTCGAGCAGGATCGAATTCGACGAGTCCTCGATCCCGGCGTCCACCAGCGAGCC
>JBBSFF010000329.1:0-2820 GCA_038238995.1 Sphingomonadales bacterium | reverse complement strand
TTGGTGACTGCCGACTGGACGCTGAAATCGGTCCGCTTCTGGTTGTAGACCGACAGCGCGGCGTATAGCTTGCCGCCGAGCCAGCTGCCCTTGATCCCGCCTTCGTACAGCCGCGACGCCGCGAGGAAACCGCTGCCGGTGCCGATGCCGGCGATGCTGACCGGGTAGATTTCCGCGCCTTCGCCGACGACGATCGTCGTCTGCCGCGCCGCGGTGACATACGGGACCAATCCGAACGGCAGCTTGTACGAGACGCTCGCATTGTACGACCAGCCGCCCTGGTGGCCGCTCGCCGAATTGATCTTGGGCAGGTCCTTCGGGTCGATCTTCGCCACGTCGTTCTTCGCGGTCACGTCGATCGTGTCGTATCGGCCGCCGAGGATGACATCGAGCCCGAAGTCGAAGTCGAAGTCCGCCAGTCCGGCGAGGCCGTAGTCGGTATAATGCCCGCGGACCTTGTCCGAATACAGGCAGTCGCACTGGGTCGACAGCAGGCGGGTCGAGCGGGGAGTATAATCGACCGACAGGTCGACGCGCGAGAATTCCTCGACCCGGAAGTCGTCGCCGAAGTCGAAATTGGTGTAGCGGATCGACGGCGATACCTGCAGCTGGATTTTGGCGGCGTCGGTCTTGAAGGTCTTGTCGAGAACGATCTTGTCCTCGATCACGTACGACTTGACGAACTGCGCGAAGCCGTAGGCGTTCTCGTTGAGGTTGCGCGTGCCGTCGTAGAACAGCTGGTTCTTGAGCTGGAACGTGTCGCTGCCGTCGAAGATCGTGTCGAAATAGCCAGTCAGCTGCTTGTTCTTGAGGAAGTCGTTCGGGCCGGTCAGCGTGTCCTTGCGGCTGAGTTGCGTCGTACCGGTGTTGGTCAGCGCCAGATCGGGGTAGGTGGCGGTCAGGCAGGCGTTGGTGAAACCGCTGGCGAAGACCGAAAACGGATTGGTGACGGTGGCGATCGGGCAGGCGAAATTGCCGAACACCGACAGGCCCTTGCCGCCATTGGCGACATCGGCCTCGCCGCGCGAGATCTTGCCGTCGCCGTTGGTGTCGAGCGGCTTCGCTGCCCCGGTGATGTACGTGCCCTTGTCGACCAGCGCCTGCGTCAGGCGGTTCCAGCCGCCGTTCTGCTGGCCGTCGAACTTCTGATACATGCCGCCGAATTCGATGCGGACCTGGTCGGTGACCTGATTGTCGAACGCGCCCTGGAGGACGATGTTGCGTGTCGACATGTTGCGGTAATAGCTGCCCGAATCCTCGACCTCGCCGTACAGGCTGTACCCGACCTCGGTCTTGCCGAGCTTGAGCGGTCCGCGGACCTGCGCCTTCAGGTTGTTGTACGACCAGCTGCCGCCGGTATAGGTGAAGCTGCCTTCGGCCTTGTCGAGCAGCGCGCCGCCCTTGACCCGCGCCGACTTCGGCACGAAGTTCATATAGCCGCCGGTCTTCGACGGACCGTAGATCGGTGACGCCGGGCCGCGGACGATGTCGATCCGTTCCGACGCGCCGATCGGCGTCGGAGAGTTGCCGGCGTTGTCGAGGCGGCGAACGCCGCGGAAATAGACCTCGCCGGGGGTGCCGCGGATGTCGAGCGCGCCGCCGACGCCGAAGAACGAATTGGTGAAGGTTCCCGGGGCCTGCGAAACGAGGTCGTAGATGTCGGTGACGCCGAAGCGTTCGAGCTGCTCGCTGCTGATCGTCGACGCCGACCGCGGCGTCTCGACCAGCGTCTTGTTGAAGCCGAAGATCGAGCCGACGTCCTTGTTCGGCAGCGCGCCGAGCGCGCCGGTGATGACGATGTCCTTGTCGTCGGGCGCGTCGACCGGGGCGACCGCCTGCGCCGCGAGCGGCGCGGTCATCGCGGTACCCGACAGCAACGCCGCGGCGACGAGTGCGCGCATCGCGGGGCGCGCGGAGCCTGCACGGCGCGAAAACTGCGTGGTCGACATGGTCATTTCCCCTGCTGCATCGGCAGCGCGGCCATCCCTGCCGCCTGTCGACCGAATATCCCGCAACTTCGTGCCCGAACGCCTCTGCTCTGCCAATCAAAGCTAATGCTGCAGTTGCGAGCCGCAAAGCGGATTCTTCGCAAAACTGAAACAATCGCGCCTTGTGACATTTCGGTCACGGCGCTGATTAGCGAATTCAAAAAAGATGCCGGCGTCTAGTGCCAAATACTTGGGCAGCGACGCCGCTTTATTAGGCAGATCGCGACATGTTGGCGTGGCGCGACAAAATTGCCCGGTCAGGCGTCGCGTACCGTGTCAGCGTGATATCGCCTTGACGTGACGCGATCAAACGCAATGAGTCTGACGCATCGTTGCAAAAAACAGAGGGGCCGATGCCGGCGTTCTCGCGCTTTCTCCGTTATTTCGTCGCCGTCGGGCGGCTCGGCTCGATCCGCCGGGCGGCCGACCGCCTGAACGTCTCGGCGTCGGCGATCGACCGGCAGATTTTGAATGTCGAGGCCGACCTCGGCACGCCGCTGTTCGAGCGGCTGCCGACCGGGCTCCGGCTGACCGCCGCGGGCGAGATCATGATGGCGGCCGGGGGGCGCTGGCAGAAGGACATGATCGACGTCCGTGCCCAGATCGAGGATCTGAAGGGCCTCAAGCGCGGGCACGTCGACATCGCGATCATCGATGCCCTGTCGAAGGGGTATATTCCGGCGGCGATCCAGTCGGTCCAGCGCCGCCATCCGGGGATCACGATCGGCATCAAGGTTCTCGAAAACGACGCGGTCCGGCTCGCCATCGCGAACGGCACGGTCGATTTCGGTATCTTCTTCGAACCCCAGTCGTTCCGCGACATCACCGTCCG
>JBBSFF010000328.1:0-2821 GCA_038238995.1 Sphingomonadales bacterium | reverse complement strand
GAGCCAGCGCCGACGACCGGCCTTGCCCCACTGGATGTTGGCGTGCTCGGTGTTGCCGATCGCGCCGACCGTGGCGCGGCAGTCGATCGAGACGCGACGCATCTCGCCCGACGGCAGGCGGATGGTGGCCCACTGGCCTTCCTTCGCCATCAGCGTGACCTTGGCACCGGCCGAGCGGCCGAGCTGCGCACCGGCGCCGGCCTTGAGCTCGACGGCGTGGACATCGGTACCGACCGGGATGAACCGGAGCGGGAGCGCGTTGCCCGGCTTGATGTCGGCCGAGTTCGCGGCGACGACGGTGTCACCGACGCCGAGCTTCTGCGGCGCGAGGATGTAGGCCTGCTTGCCGTCGGGATACTTGACCAGCGCGATGAACGCCGAGCGGTTGGGATCATACTCGATCCGCTCGACCGACGCGGCGACGTCCCACTCGCGACGCTTGAAGTCGACGATGCGGTACAGCTGCTTGTGGCCGCCAGCGATGCCGCGCGCGGTGGCGTGGCCCATGTTGTTGCGCCCGCCCGACTTGCGCAGTCCCTCGGTCAGCGCCTTGACCGGACGCCCCTTGTGGAGCGCCGAACGGTCGACGAGGATCAGGCCGCGGCGGCCGGGCGACGTCGGATTATAATGCTTGAGAGCCATCTCGGATTCCCGCCCTAAATACCGGTGGTCACGTCGATGCGGTCGCCTTCGGCGAGCGTCACGATCGCTTTCTTCTCATCCGAACGCGTGTACGGCTTGCCCTTGAAGCGCTTGTTCTTGCCCTTCTGGATCAGCGTGTTGACCGACAGGACGCGGACGCCGAACAGCGCCTCGACCGCAGCCTTGATCTCGGGCTTCGACGAATCCTTGGCGACCTTGAACACGACCTGGTTGAATTCGCTGACCAGCGTCGACTTCTCGGTGATGACCGGCTTCACGACGATGTCGTAATGCTTGAGGTCTACGTTCACGGGTTGCGGCTTAGCCATTGACGCGTGCCTCCAGGGCAGCGACCGCGGCGCGGGTCAGCACCAGCATGTCGTGGTTGAGGATGTCGTAGACGTTCGCACCGACGGCGGGCATGATGTCGATCTTCTCGAGGTTGGCGCATGCCATCCCGAAATGCTGATCGACCGCACCGCCATCGACGAACAGACCGTTGGTGACACCGAGACCGGCGAGCCGCGCGAGCAGCGTCTTGGTCTTCGCCTCGCCGAGCGCGAAGTCCTCGACGACCATCAACTTGCCTTCGGCCGCCTTGACCGACAGCGCGATTCCAAGGCCGAGACGCCGGATCTTCTTGTTGAGGCCGGGATCGAAGTCGCGGACGCGCGGACCGTGCGCCTTGCCACCACCGGTGAACTGCGGCGCGCCGCGGTTACCGTGCCGGGCGACGCCGCCGCCCTTCTGGTTGCCGAGCTTCTTGCCGGTGCGGGCGACGTCGGAACGCTCGCGCGCGCCGCGTGCCGTCGCGCGGCGCTTTTCGAGCTGCCACGTCACGACGCGGTGGAGGATGTCGACGCGGGCGTCCTTGCCGAAGACCGCCTCGTCGAGTTCGATATCACCGCTGGCGGCGGCGTCGAGGGTGCGTACATCGAGCTTCATGGCTCAGCCCTCCTGCGTTTCGGTTTCGGGGGCGGGCGAGTGATCGACCTGCGGAGCGGTATCATTGGCCGCCGACTTGAGCGACGCCGGATACGGTGCGGCGTCGGGGCGCGGACCCTTGACCGCATCCTTGACGAGCAGCCAGCCTCCCTTGTGGCCGGGAACCGAGCCCTTGACGAAGATCAGGCCGCGCTCGACGTCGGTCGAGACGATCTCGAGGTTCTGCTGGGTGCGCTGGCGGTCACCCATATGGCCCGCCATCTTCTTGTTCTTGAACACCTTGCCGGGGTCCTGACGCTGCCCGGTCGACCCGAGCGAGCGGTGCGAGACCGAGACGCCGTGGGTGGCGCGCAGCCCGCCGAAGTTCCAGCGCTTCATGCCGCCCTGAAAACCCTTACCGACGGTGTCGCCGGTGATGTCGACGAGCTGGCCGGGGATGAAGTGGTCGGCCGACAGCGACGCACCGGCCTCGAGCAGCGCGTCTTCCGACACGCGAAACTCGGCGACGCGCGCCTTTGGTTCGACCTCGGCAGCGGCGAAATGGCCGCGCTCGGGTTTCGTCGTGTTCTTGACCTTCTTGGTGCCGGCCCCAAGCTGGACCGCGACATAGCCGTCGCGATCAGCGGTACGCTGCGACACGACCTGACAGTCTTCGAGGCTCAACACCGTCACGGGGACGTGGCGACCATCGTCCTTGAACAGGCGGGTCATCCCCATTTTCTTCGCGATCACGCCACTGCGCATGATCAATTCCTTTCGCTCAGAGGCCCCCGTGGGGGCATGACTAATTAAAGTTCGCTCCGCGTATGTTCAGTCAGATCTAGCTCTGGAGCTTGATCTCCACATCGACACCCGCGGCGAGGTCGAGCTTCATCAACGCATCGACCGTCTGCGGCGTCGGATCGACGATGTCGAGCAGACGTTTGTACGTACGAACTTCGAACTGCTCGCGCGACTTCTTGTCGACGTGCGGCGACCGATTGACGGTGAACCGCTCGAACCGCGTCGGCAGCGGGATCGGACCGCGAATGGCCGCACCCGTCCGCTTCGCCGTATCGGCGATTTCGCTGGTGGCCATATCGAGCACGCGGTGATCGAAGGCCTTCAGACGAATGCGGATGTTCTGCGTTTCCATGTCAACCAATCAGTGCTTCAAAAAAATAGGCCCGAACGAATCGGGCCGCTCGCCACCGAACGTGGTG
The DNA here is from genome assembly GCA_038238995.1 of Sphingomonadales bacterium. GTDB lineage: Bacteria > Pseudomonadota > Alphaproteobacteria > Sphingomonadales > Sphingomonadaceae > Polymorphobacter_B. The sequence goes on along the minus strand of JBBSFF010000328.1, from coordinate 32 downwards.
GGAGCGGCCCTATATCCTTACTTCGTGATCGT
>JBBSFF010000327.1:0-2836 GCA_038238995.1 Sphingomonadales bacterium | reverse complement strand
CAGGACCCGGTCCTCCAGGACCTCGCCGATTTCGTCGGCGACAGCCTCGACCTCAGCCGCAAGGCGGCGGCGACCGATGCCGACGTCATCGCTTTCTGCGGGGTCAAGTTCATGGCCGAGGTGGCGAAAATCCTGTCGCCCGACAAGATCGTCGTCCTGCCCGACCTCAAGGCCGGGTGCAGCCTCGAGGATTCGTGCCCCCCCGACGAGTTCGGCGCGTTTCGCGCCGCGCACCCCGACCACATCAGCCTGACGTACATCAACTGCTCGGCGGCGGTGAAGGCGCACAGCGACATCATCGTCACCTCGTCGTCGGCCGAAAAGATCATCAACCAGCTGCCACGCGACCAGAAGATCCTGTTCGCCCCCGACAAGCACCTCGGCGCGTGGCTCAACCGCAAGACCGGGCGCGATATGCTGCTGTGGGACGGGACGTGCATCGTCCACGAGCGGTTTTCGGTCACCGAATTGTTGAAGTTGAAGGCACTCAATCCCGCCGCGCCGGTGCTCGCCCACCCCGAATGCCCGGCGGCGATCCTCGACCTCGCCGATTATGTCGGGGCGACGAGCGGCATCCTTGATTATGCGCTGAAGTCCCCCGAGCCGACGCTGATCGTCGCCACAGAGCCGAACATCATCCACCAGATGCGGCTCAAGGCCCCGCACAAGACCTTCATCGGCGCACCGGGAGCGGACGGCAATTGCGGGTGCAACATGTGCCCGTTCATGGCGATGAACACGCTCGAGAAACTATACTTGTGCCTGCGCGACCTGACCCCGGTGATCGAAGTCCCCGAAGCGATTCGCGTCCGCGCCAAACTCCCCCTCGACCGGATGCTCGCGATGGCGGGCGCGGTGACGTCGGTGCCGGTGACGGGGGATTAGGCCGGAATGACCGCCGCGACGCCGAGCGCCATCGCGGCACGAAACATGATCCTGTCGAAGGTAATCAAGTCGAAGGCGTGTCTTCGACACACGGCGACATGAACGGCGTCCGGCATCCGCAAGCCGAGGTCGAAGCGTCGAACCAGAAGCGACGCAGCGAGCAGATCGGTGTCATCGATCTCGACCGTCCTTGGAAAGCGCGCAATCCAGGTGTCGAAAGCCTCAACGCGATAGTGCGGTTCATTTCCAGCCAGTGCGCCCGTACGCGCCAACCGAGAAATGGCCGAAATAACCTCGCCGATCGCCAGAGCGCTGACGATAGGCTTGTCGGTCAGCGCCATCATCGCCTTTACCGCGCAGGGGCTGTGGATGTCCTCGACGAACTGCGGCACGATCGCACTCGCATCGAGATATGCCGTCACCAAGGCGACTCGTCGTACATGGCGCGCAGCAATTCAGCGGCACCGACCTGCAGTGGCGGCGTTCGCTGACGCATGGTGCTCAATTCTTGGATCGACCTGAGCCAAGCCTCGCGATCAAACGGAACGACGCCCCGCACTTCCGCGACGACCTTGCCGTGGCGCGTTATCGCGATTTTTTCGCCGGCAAGCGCGCGATCAATCAGGCGCGGCAAGGTATTCTTGGCTTCGACAACGCTATAACTCGGCATGGCTGGATCCTCTCATAGTCAGTATTATAGCTATAATTATAGCTATCGTCGACCAGGCATTACCGCTAAGGCGGCGGCAATGATCAAGCTGCTCGACTTCGACCTCGACGCTTTCGTCCGCGCCACCCTCGCCGAGGATCTCGGCCTCGGCGGCGACATAACCTCTGCCGCCGTCATCCCCGCCGATGCGCGCCTCACCGCGGTCATGGCGAGCCGCGACGACGTCGTCGTTGCCGGGCTGCCGCTCGCGGAGGCGTTCTTCCGCGCGCTCGACCCGGCGGTGGAGATCGAGCATCTCGCCCGCGACGGCGACCGCGTTCCCGCCGGGACCGCGCTGCTCCGGCTGACCGGCAACGCCCGCGCGCTGCTGTCGGCCGAGCGGTCGGCGCTCAATACCGTTCAGCATCTGACCGGCATCGCGACGATGACGCGAACCTATGTCGATCGGGTCGCGGTGACGGGCGCGATCCTGCTCGACACGCGCAAGACGCTCCCCGGGCTGCGTGCCCTCGAGAAATACGCGACGCGGATGGGCGGGGCGACCAACCACCGGCTGCGGCTCGACGACGGGGTGATGATCAAGGACAACCACATCGCCGTCGCCGGGGGAGTCGAAGCCGCTGTTCGCGCGGCCAAGGCCGCCGGGCTCGAGGGCATCGTCGTCGAGGTCGACCGGGTCGACCAGATCGAGCCCGCGCTCGCTGCCGGGGCCGACCGGCTGCTGCTCGACAACATGGACGTCGCCACCCTCCGCGCCGCGGTCGCGCAGGTTGCCGGTCGCGTGCCGACCGAGGCGAGCGGTGGGGTCCGGCTCGACACGATCGGCGCGATCGCCGCGACGGGCGTCACCTTCGTCTCGGTCGGGCGGCTGACGCAGTCGGCCCCGGCGGCGGACATTGGCCTCGACTATGCTTGACCTCGTGCTGACGTTCGCCGCCGCCGCGACCGCGGCGTGCGCGATCCCCGCCGACCTGACGCCCGCCCCGGCGCAGCCGCAGGAGGAAAGCCGCATCGTCCCGGTGACCAAGCTCGTCCTCGCCTATTACTGGTGGCCGCAGGAATGCCGTCGCGGCGATGCGACCGGCACGCCGGGGTGCGCCGCCGGGTTCGGGTTCCGCGTCCACGGCCTGTGGCCCGATGGCGCGGGCAAGACCTACCCGCAATTCTGCCGCGCGCCGACCGCGCTCGACCTACTCGAGGTCCAGCGCAATTATTGCCTGACGCCGTCGGTGATTTTGCTTCAGCACGAATGGGCGAAGCACGGCACATGCGACTGGACGT
>JBBSFF010000326.1:0-2845 GCA_038238995.1 Sphingomonadales bacterium | reverse complement strand
GGCGTCACGTCGAGCGGGGTCGCGACGGTCGGCGGGCAGGACGTCAGCGAGGCGAAGCTGATCGGCGAATTCGATCGCACGATGCGCCGCGCGCGCCAGCAGGACCCCAAGCTCGACGTCCGCGCCGCCGCCCGGCAGGGAGCGGTCGGCGAAGTGTACGAACAGCTGATCGCGACCACCGCGCTCGAGAAGTTCGGCGCGAGCAGCGGCGTCGCGATCAGCGACCGGGCGATCGACGGCGAGATCGCCAGCGTCGACGCCTTCCGCGTCAACGGCAAGTTCGACCAGGCGACGTACAAGAACCTGCTCGCGGCGCAGCGGCTGAGCGACCGCGAGTTGCGCGACGGCTTGCGCGGTGACCTCGTCCGCAAGCAGGTCGTGACCCCCGTCATCGCCGCAACGCAGGTGCCGCGGTCGATGGCCGAGCCGTACGCCGCGCTGCTGCTCGAACGCCGCGCCGGCAGCATCGCGATCGTGCCGACCGCGACGCTGCCGGCACCCGCACCGCCGACCGAGGCGCAGCTGACCGGCTACTTCGCCAGCCACGCCGCGCAATACACCGTCCCCGAACGCCGCGGCTTCCGTTTCGCAAGCCTCGACCGCGACCGGCTCGCGAGCGGGGTGACCGTGAGCGACACCGAAATTAAGAAATACTACGACGCCAATCCCGAGACTTATGCCGGGGCCGAACAGCGGCGGCTCGCGCAGGTCGTCGTCCCCGACGAAGCCAAGGCCAACGAGGTCGCCGCCGCGATCCGCGGCGGGCAGAGCTTCGCCGCCGCCGCCGCCGCCGCGGGATTCGCCGCCACCGACACCGACATCGGCCAGCAGAGCAAGGCGAAGTTTGCCGCCGCGACGAGCCCCGCCGTCGCCGACGCGGCGTTCGCGGTCGGGGCGGGCAAGGTCACCGCGCCGGTCAAGTCGTCGTTCGGCTGGCAAGTCGTCGAGGCGGTCGCGATCGTCCACGCCAAGTCGCGCAGCCTTGCCGAAGCGCGCGCCGAAATCGTCGGCAAGCTCAAGGCCGACCGCGCCGATCAACTGCTGTCGGACACCGTCGGCAAGATCGAGGACGGGCTGTCGTCGCGCAAAAGCTTCGCCGAGGTCGCGAGGACCTATGGCCTGACGGTCGTCACGGTGCCGCCGGTGACACGCGCCGGGATCACCCCCGCCGACCCCGGCTATTTCATCCCCGCCGCCGCCGCGCCGCTCGTGACCAAGGCGTTCGACGCCGACCCGGCCGACGGCGCGGCGCTCCAGCAGCTCGGCAAGAGCGAGTTCGCGATGCTCGAGCTCGGCGATATCGTGCCGCCGTCGCCGGTTCCGCTGGCGAAGGTCCGCCCCGCCGTCACCGCCGCGTGGCTCGCCGATGCCCGGGTGCGCGCGGCGAAGGCGGTCGCCGACGCGGTCGTTGCCGCCGTCGCCCAGGGCAGCACGTTCGACGCCGCGATCGCCGCGCACGCGCTTCCCGCCGCGAAGCCGCTCGTCGGGCGGCGGCTTGACCTCGCGAACCAGCAACAGGTGCCGCCGCCGGTGCAGGCGTTCCTGTTGCTCGGCGCGGGCAAGAGTCGCGTCGTCCCGGCGGGCGCGCAGGGGTTCTGGATTGTCCACGTCGACTCCGTCACCCCCGGCGATATCGCCACCGCCCCCAACCTCGTGACCAGCGCGCGGACGCAGTTCGCGCAGACGACCGGCGACGAAATCGGTGCGGCCTTCGCGCAGGCCGTCGAGGCCGAGGTCGGCGTCCGCCGCAACCCCGCTGCGCTCGGCGCGGCGACGACACGGATCGCGGGCGCGGCCCCGGCGCGCTGATGGACGCGATTGCGCCGGACTTCGCGGCGTTCGCGGCGACCCACGCCGATGGGCGACCGCAGATGGTCTGGCGGCGGGTGATCGCCGATACCGAGACGCCGGTGTCGGCGATGCTCAAGCTCGGCACCTCCGGCAGTGGCGCGTTCCTCCTCGAATCGGTCGAGGGCGGCGCGGTGCGCGGCCGCTACTCGCTGCTCGGCCTCGACCCCGATCTCGTCTGGCGCGCGACCGGCGATGCAAGCGAAGTCAACCGCCGGTGGCGCAGCGACCGTGGCGCGTTCGAGCCGTGCGCCGGGGACCCCTTGCGCGAACTCCGCGCGCTCGTCGCGGCGTGCCGGATGGACGTGCCCCCGGGCATGCCCCCCGCGCTGTCGACGCTCGTCGGTTACATGGGCTACGAAACCGCGCGGCTCGCCGAGCGCCTGCCCGAACCCAAGGCCGACCCGCTCGGCGTGCCCGACCTGCTGTTTGTCCGCCCGACGTTGCTCCTCGTGTTCGACCGCCTCCGCGACGAGCTGTTCCTCGTCGCGCCGGTCTACCCCGGCGCGACCGACGCCGCGCACGCCTACGCCGCCGCGGTCGAGGCGTGCGAGACCGCGCAGGCGAAGCTCGCCCGCCCCGTCCCCGCCGCCGTCCGCGCCCCCGCCGACCTGCCCGACGGAGTTCCCGCCGCGGTCCTTCCGCCGGGCCGCTACGCAGCGATGGTCGGCGAAGCGAAGGACCTGATCGCGGCGGGCGACATCTTCCAGGTCGTCCTCGCGCAGCGCTTCACGCTCGACTTCCCGCTGCCGCCGTTCGACCTGTATCGGGCGCTGCGGCGGATCAACCCGTCGCCGTTCCTGTATTTCCTCGACCTGCCCGGCTTCGCGCTGATCGGGTCGTCGCCCGAAATCCTCGTCCGCGTCCGCGACGGCGAGGTGACGATCCGCCCGATCGCGGGCACGCGCCCGCGCGGCCGCGACGCGGTCGATGACGCCCGGCTGCGCGACGAGCTCCTCGCCGACCCGAAGGAGCTCGCCGAGCATCTGATGCTCCT
>JBBSFF010000325.1:0-2862 GCA_038238995.1 Sphingomonadales bacterium | reverse complement strand
CGCGGCGATGTCGCGCGCGTCGGGGGCGTAGCTGGCGAAAGCGAGCGCGTTCGATGCGCCTTCGACGCGCGCGAGCAGCCTCGATCCCTTTTTGAGCGCGCCCGCGACGACGACGACCGGGTTGCCGGTCGCCGACGCGTCGAGCACCTGCGCCACTGCGGCGAGCGCATCGTCGCCGGCATCGTCGACGCGGATCGGCCGCGTGCCGCCGAACATCGAGATTTCGCTCGCCGCGGCGACGAGCGCGGCGGGGTCCTTGGTCAAGCTGTCGGCGGCGATGACCGTCTCGCCGAGCGGATCGTTCGGGTCGGCGAACTGGCGGGCGAGCATGCGGGCGAGGTCGGCCGACGCCGAGGTGTCGGCCCCGTGGAGCAGGACGAGGCGGATCGCCGGGTCGAGCTTGCGGATGGCCGCGGTCAGCGCGCCGCGATCGGCTTTCACGTGGCCGCCGTCATTGCGCCCCCGGCGTGTCCCCCGAGCTCCCCGGTATCCCGCCCGACTGCGCGTAGCGCGCGAGGCGCACGACGATCTGCGCGGCGAGGCTGGTCGCGGTGCGTTCGAGCGCGCTCGTCTCGGCGGCGACGACGGCATAGTCCGAGCTAACGCGGTCGATCCCGGCGTCGCTCGTCGCTGTCGCATCGAGGATGATCGCGCCGGTCGTCGCGTCGACCAGCCGGTAGTGCGCGCGCAGTGTCCGCCGCTCGCGCGCGATCGAATTGTCGCCGCGCACCCCGAAGCCGATGATCTTGTCGTCGAGCTCGACCTCAAGCCGGTATTTCGCCGCGGGCACCGTCGTGCCGAGCCGGTCGTGGAGCGCGGCGGCGACAAGATAGCCGGCGCGGTCGGGGATCGGCGCAACCGCGATCTGCGTCAGCGTCGTCGCGGCGACACCGCGGCTGCCCCCCGAATAGACCGGCTGGAGCCCGCAGCCGCCGAGCAGCACGAGGAGGACGAGCGCGCGCTTCATGCGACGAGGTTGACGAGGCGGTCGGGCACAACGATCACCTTGCGCGGGGGCTTGCCGTCCAATGCACGGACGACCTTGTCGCGCCCGAGCACGAGCGCCTCGACCGCCTCGCGCGGCGCGCCCTTCGCCGTTTCGACGCTGTCCTTGAGCTTGCCGTTGACCTGGATCGCGATCGTCACGGTGTCGTCGATCAGCAGCGCCGGGTCGGCGACCGGCCACGGCGCGTCGGCGATGAGGCCGGCGTGGCCACGGGCCGCCCACGCTTCCTCGGCCAGATGCGGGACCATCGGCGCGGCGAGGATCAGCAGCGTGTCGATCGCGGCGGCGCGTGCGGCGGACGGCGCGGCGCGCTCGATCGTGCTGGTCAATTCGTACAGCCGCGCGACCGCCTTGTTGAACTGGAGCTTGTCGATATCGGCGGTGACCCCGGCGACGGTTTTCGCGACGGCGCGATCGAGGTCGTTGGCGCGCGGATCGGTGCCGTCGCCGCCATCGGCGATCGCGAGCCGCCAGACGCGCTGGACGAAGCGCCATGCGCCGTCGATCCCGCTGTCGGACCATGCGAGGTCGCGCTCGGGCGGCGAGTCGGACAGGACGAACCAGCGGACCGCGTCAGCCCCGTAGCGCGCGAGGATCGCGTCGGGATCGACGGTGTTCTTCTTCGACTTCGACATTTTTTCGGCGCGGCCGACGATGACGGGGGCGTCCAGCATGGAGGGCCAAACGTAGCCGCCATCTTTCATCACGATTTCGTCAGGGGAGAGCCAAAATCGAGATGTCATCTCCTCGCCGCTACCTGGCGTGAGTTTCGTCAATACTGCACTGTACGTTTCGTGCGTCACCATCCCCTGCGTGAACAGCCCGGTAAACGGCTCGGTCACATCGAGCCGTCCGATGCGGTGGAGCGCGCGGGTCCAGAAGCGGGCGTAGAGCAGGTGGAGGATCGCGTGTTCGACCCCGCCGATATACTGCGCGACCGGGAGCCATTGCTTCGCGACGACGGGGTCGAACGCGGCATTGCCGGGCGCGCTGGCGAAGCGGATGAAATACCACGATGAATTGACGAAGGTGTCGAGCGTGTCGGTCTCGCGTACCGCCGGTTCGGCGCACGTCGGGCAATGGACGTGCTTCCACGTTGGGTGGCGGTCGAGCGGGTTGCCGGGGACGTCGAACGTCACGTCCTCGGGCAGGACGACGGGCAGCTGCGCGCGCGGAACCGGGACGACGCCACACTGCGCGCAGTGGATCACCGGGATCGGCGTGCCCCAGTAGCGCTGGCGCGAGACGCCCCAGTCGCGCAGCCGCCAGACGGTGGTGCCGGTCCCCCAGCCGCCCGCCTCGGCGCGGGTGATGACGGCGGCCTTGGCTTCGGGGACGTCCATCCCGTCGAGGAAGTGCGAATTCACGAGCCTTCCGGGTCCGGTGTAGGCCGTGTCGCTGGCGAAAACAGGCTCGGTCGCGTCGCCGTCGGCCCCCTCCGCAGCAATGACGCGCGGCACCGGCAAGCCGTACTTGCGCGCGAAGTCGAGGTCGCGCTGGTCGTGCGCCGGAACCCCCATGATCGCGCCGGTGCCATAGTCCATCAGCACGAAGTTCGCGATATAGACCGGCAGGGTGCGCGTCGGATCGAGCGGATGGACGACGGTGCGCCCGGTGTCGAAGCCCAATTTCTCCTGCGTCTCGAGTTCGGCGGCGGTCGTGCCGCCGGCCTTGCAGCGCTCGACGAACGCGGCGGCGTCCTGGTCGGCGGCGGCGGCGTGCGCGACCGGATGGTCGGCGGCGACGGCGACGAAGCTCGCGCCGAAGATCGTGTCGGGGCGGGTGGTGTAGACGTCCAGCCTCCCCTCCCCTTCAGGGGAGGGGACGGGGGTGCGGAACGAGGGCGCAGCCGAGGT
>JBBSFF010000324.1:0-2874 GCA_038238995.1 Sphingomonadales bacterium | reverse complement strand
CCGCCGAAACCCTTGGGCTGCGCGCCCTCGGGCACATTGTCGGCGATGCCGATCTCGGGCCGCGCTTCCTCGATCTGACCGGGCTCGATGTCGCGACATTACGCGCGCGCGCCAATTCGCCCGCGGTCCTGTCGGCGGTGCTCGGGTTCCTCGAAGCGCACGAGCCGAGCCTGATCGCGACGGCGGCGGCGCTCGACGTTTCGCCCGCGGCGCTGACGGCGGCGAGCCGGGCCCTCGCGCGATGAGCCGACCGCTCGTCATCTGCGATTGCGACGAGGTGCTGCTTCACTTCGTCGGCCCATTTCAGGATTACCTCGCCGCCGAGCATGACCTCGCGCTCCATCTCGATACGTTCGCGCTGTCGGGCAACATCCGCCGCGGCGATGGGTCGACGGTCGAAGCGGAGAAATTCATGCCGCTGCTCAACGGGTTCTTCGACACGCACATGACCACGCAGACGCCCACGCCCGGAGCCGCGGTGGCGCTTTCGGTGCTCGCCACCGACTGTGACATCGTGATTCTGACCAACGTCGACGATCGCCACAATGCGATCCGAACGAGTGAACTGGCGCGGCTCGGGATGCCGTACCGCGTCGTGACCAACAACGGTCCCAAGGGCCGACCGGTCCGCGCGCTGATGGATGAATATGGCGCGAGCGTGGGGGCATTCGTCGACGATTTGCCGCCACATCATGGGTCGGTCAAACGTGCCGCTCCGGAGGTTTTTCGCCTCCACATGATCGCCGACCCGCGCCTCCACGCGTTGATCCCGGCGAGTCCCGACGCCGATGCCCGGATCGACGACTGGCCGTCGGCGCTGCCCGTTCTGCAAGCCGCCTTGGGAGTGACGCGATGAACCCCGAAACCCGCCTCGCTGACCTCGGCCTCGTCCTGCCGCACGCCGCCGCCCCGGCCGCGAATTACGTCCCCGGCGTCGTCCACGGCGGTCTGCTCCACATTTCGGGGCAGATCCCGTTCGACGTCGATGGCGCGCTGATCCGCGGCAAGCTCGGCGGCGACATGACGACCAAGGAGGGCGCGGCGGCGGCGGCGCGCTGCGCGGTCGGGCTGATCGCGCAGATGAAGGCGGTCCTCGGCAACCTCGACCGCGTCGAACGGATTGTAAAATTGGGTGTTTTCGTCGCCTGCACCCCCGAATTCACCGACCAGCCCAAGGTCGGCAACGGCGCGTCAGACCTGATGGTCGCGGTGTTCGGCGAGCTCGGCCGCCATGCCCGCAGCGCGGTCGGCGTCGCGGCACTGCCATTGGGGGTTGCGGTCGAAATCGACGCCATTGTCGCGGTGCGCGACTGATAATGACGATCGCGCCGGGGTCGCGCTACAACACCCCATGACCCGCGATATCACCGCCCGGATCGTCGCTCACGCCCGCGAGATCGCCGCCGCCGACTGGAACGCGTGCGCCGGGGCGGGCAACCCCTTCCTGCAGCACGCGTTCTTCACCGCGCTCGAGGATTCGGGCAGCGCGGGCAGCGGCACGGGATGGCAACCGGTCCACCTCGTGATCGACGGCGACCACGGCCGACCCGCGGCGATCATGCCGAACTATCTGAAATCGCATAGCCAGGGCGAGTTCGTCTTCGACCACGGCTGGGCCGACGCGTGGGCGCGCGCGGGGGGCCGATACTACCCCAAACTACAGTCGTGCGTGCCGTTCACCCCCGCCACCGGCGAGCGGTTGTTGCTGCGTGATCAAGGGCTTGGCACCGCCCTGCTCGGGGCCGCCGAAGCGCTGACAGTGCAGAACAAGCTGTCGTCGGCGCATGCGACGTTCATCGTCCCCGACCAGGTGCCGCTGTTCGAGGCGGCCGACTGGCTGATCCGGATCGACCAGCAGTTCCACTGGGTCAACGAGGGCTATGCGAGCTTCGCCGACTTCCTCGCGGCGCTGTCGTCGCGCAAGCGCAAGGCGATCCGCAAGGAACGCGAGGGGGCGCTGAGCGACGGTCTCACGATCGAGCTGCTGACCGGCGCGGCGATCCGCGAAGAACATTGGGACGCGTTCTGGCACTTCTACCAGGACACCGGCAGCCGCAAGTGGGGGCGACCGTATCTGACACGCAAGTTCTTCAGTTTGTTGGGCGAACGCATGGCCGACCGCGTGCTCCTCGCGGTCGCTCGCCGGGGTCCGCTGATCATCGCCGGGGCGCTCAACCTGATCGGCGACGACTGCCTGTACGGACGTTATTGGGGGTGCAGCGAGGACGTGCCGTTCCTTCATTTCGAGCTATGTTACTATCAGGCGATCGACTGGGCGATCGCCAACGGTCGCAAGCGGGTCGAGGCGGGGGCGCAGGGGAGCCACAAACTCGCCCGCGGCTATCGCCCGACACCAACCTATTCGGCTCATTTCATCCCCGATCCGGGATTCCGGCGGGCTGTTGCGGATTACCTTGCCGCCGAGCGTGCCGCCGTGGTCGAAGGCATTGAAATGCTTGACGAAGAAGGCCCGTTCAAGAAGGTTTGACCGCCGCCGCACGACGTGCCGCACGGCGCGCCACACCCCCGACACACCCGCCGATACGGCCCGACACAGGTTGCCGCACTACCGCGCGGCAACGGCGAGATTGTCGATCAACCGCGTGTCGCCGATCCGCGCCGCCGCGAGCAGGCGTCCGGGCCGGTCGAAACCGGTCATCGCCTCCAGCGCGTCGTCGACCAGGGCGACATAGTCGGGCGCGTCGAACCCCGCCGCGACCAGCGCCGCCGCCGCCTCGGCCAGCGTCGCCGCCACCCCGGCCCCACCGAGCAGCGCGTGCCGTGCGTTCGCCAGCGCGCGCGGCAACGCCAGCGCCCGCACCCGCTCGTCGGCGGTCAGGTAGATATTGCGCGACGACAGCGCCAGGCCGTCGG
>JBBSFF010000323.1:0-2897 GCA_038238995.1 Sphingomonadales bacterium | reverse complement strand
CGGCGATCAGGGCGGCATCTCGACCGACACCAATCTCGCGATGCGCTATTCGGGGATGGCGCACCTGCTGTCGATTTCGGGGGTGCATATCGCGATCGTCGTCGGGGGCACGATGTGGCTGACGCGCGCGCTGCTCGTGCTTATTCCATGGATCGCGCTACGCTGGCCGGTGAAGACGATCGCCGCGACGGCGGCGGCGGTCGCGGGGATCGGCTATACGGTGCTCGCGGGAGCGCAGGTGCCAACGGTGCGGACATGCATCGGCACCGTCATCGTTCTCCTCGGCGTCATCCTCGGCCGCGAAGCTCTGTCGTTGCGGCTGCTCGCGGCCGGCGGCTTCGTGATCATGGCGCTGCGCCCGGAGGCGCTGCTCGGCCCGAGCTTCCAGCTGACGTTCGCCGCAGTCACCGGGCTGGTCGCGCTGTTCAATTCGCGGCTCGGCCGGTGGTTGTCGGCCCCCCGGCAGAATGCCGGGTGGATGTCGCGCACGTTCCAGCATCTTGCGGGATTGCTCGTGACGGGGGTCGTTGCCGAGGCATTGCTGTCGGCGACCGCGCTGTTTCACTTCAATCAGACCGGAGCTTACGGCGTCGTCGCCAATCTGCTCGCGATCCCATGGACGAGTTTCGTCATCATGCCGCTCCTCGTGGTGGCGTTGCTGCTCGACCCGCTCGGGCTCGCCGCGCCGGTGTGGTGGGCGGTCGGCAAGTCGATGGGGGCCCTTGTTGCGCTCGCGATCTGGGTCGCCGGCTGGCCCGGCTCGGTCGTTAAGCTTGGACTGATGCCGGTCGCCGCGTACGCATTGCTCGTCGGTGGCGGGCTGTGGCTGTTCATCTGGCAGGGCCGCGCGCGGTGGCTCGGCGCGGCTCCGGTCGCGTTTGGGGCGATGCTCGCCCTGACCGCCCGCCCGCCCGATCTCCTCGTCAGTGGCGATGGTCATCACGTCGCGGTATTGCTCGACGCGTACGATGCCGACGGACCACGGCTCGCGCTGCTTCGCGACCGGACCGGCGATTATTTGCGCGATGTCTGGGGCGGGGTGACCGCGTCGACCGCTGACGCCGCAATCGCCGACCTGCCGCTCGGCGACTGCACCGTCGACGCCTGCGTCGCGCGCGTCGGGCAGGGAGTGGACTCGGTCCGCCTGCTCGCGACGCTGTCGAAGGACCGGATCGGCCGTCCTGCCTTCGGTCCCGCGTGCGCCGCTGCCGATATCGCGGTCAGCGACCGGCGGCTACCCGACTGGTGCATCCCGCGCTGGCTCAAGCTCGACTGCACCGCGCTGGGGGCGAGCGGCGCGGTCGCCATCTGGTTGTCGCCGCGCCGGGTGGAGACCGTCGGCGAGTTGACCGGCGATCATCCGTGGATGCCGCAACCGCGAGTTTGGCGAGCTCGCACGGCCAGCGCAGCGGGTCGACCAGGCGGCGCGAGCGGAGATCGACGGGAAGCGGTCTCGGTTGCCATCCGTCCGGACGAACCGAACTACTGAGCCCACTCAGGCATATCGGCGCAGCAGCCCCGCGAGCTTACCCTGTACCCGCACCCGCGACGGCAAATAGCGCTGCGTCGAATACATCGCGTTCGCCGGTTCGAGCTCGACCATCCCCTTGGCATGCTTGAGGATCTTGAGCGTCGCGTCGCTGCCGTCGACCAGCGCGACGACGATATCGCCGTCGCGCGCGGTGTCGCAGCGGCGGACCAGCGCATAGTCGCCGTCAAGGATTCCCACCTCGACCATCGAGTCCCCTGACACCTCGAGCGCATAATGGTCGCCCGGGCCGAGCAACGCCGCCGGGACCGACAGCATCCGGTCCTCCTCGAACGCCTCGATCGGCTGCCCGGCGGCGATCCGACCGTGGAGCGCGAGCTGCACGATATCGTTCGCCGGAGCCGGACGCTTGCGGAAGTCGGCATGAACGACTTCGCCCTTCGGCGCGGTTGCGGCGCGTTGCACTGTCTCGGGCATCCGCAGGATTTCGAGCGCCCGCGCGCGGTTCGGCAGGCGCCGGATAAAGGCGCGCTCCTCAAGCGCGTTGATGAGCCGGTGGACCCCCGATTTCGATTTCAGGGCGAGCGCCTCCTTCATCTCCTCGAACGACGGCGAAACGCCGCTCTCGTTGAGCCGCCCGTTGATGAAGGTCAACAGATCATGTTGCTTCCGCGTCAGCATCGTCGTTCTCCATCGAAGGAACCGATACAGAACGTTTAGGCAACACCAGATATGGTGTCAAGCACGATACAATCCACCATCGCGCCCGCTTTGGTTGCATTGGCAGACGGCATGCGGATGATGAGAACGTTACTGTCGGCAAGGACACGTAGCATCGCGCTGTCCTGGGTCGCGGCGGGTGAAACAACCCCGTCGGCGAACGTCGCGCGAAGGTAATCGCGGCGCAACCCGTTGGCAGGCAGGTCGGCGCCGAGCCGTACCGACACGCTCCGCGGCAAGGGATCGGCGTCGCCGCCGAGCGCGCGCAGCAGCGGCACCACGAACAGCGTCGCGCAGACGAACGCCGACACCGGATTTCCCGGAAGGCCGACGACGCGCGTCGCCCCCAGCATGCCCGCGAGCATCGGCTTGCCGGGCCGCAGTGCGATCCGCCAGAAGTCGATCATCGCTCCGATTTCGCGCAATACCGGCTGGACGAGGTCGTGGTCGCCGACCGACGCGCCGCCGATCGTCACGAGCACATCGACGTCGGCATGCGCCCGGATCGCGGCGGCGAGCGCCTCGCGGGTGTCGGCGACGATGCCGCCGTCGATCACATCGGCGTACGCGCCGAGCAGCGCGGCGAGCATCACACCGTTCGAGCTGACGATCTGGCTGGGGCCCGGCGACGCTCCCGGCGGCACGAGTTCGTCGCCGGTCGCGAGGAGCGCGACGCGGGGGCGGCGGT
>JBBSFF010000322.1:0-2947 GCA_038238995.1 Sphingomonadales bacterium | reverse complement strand
CGAGCCGATCGAGCGCGTCGACCGCCTTGGGCCCCTGCAGCGCGAGCAGCGCAAGATCTTCGCGGTGGCTGACAACCAGACCGTTCATCGCGAGATATGCGATATCGGCGGTCTTCGTCGCGCCGTTGACGACGAGATAGAGATCGTCGCTGCGCCGGGTCACCATCAGGTCATCGAGAATGCCGCCGCCCGCGTTGAGAAGCATCGAATAGCGCAGGCAGCCGTCGCGGAGCCCGGTGATATCGCCCGGCAGCACCGTTTCGAGCGCCGCATCGGCCGCGAGCGGCAGCGTTAATTGGCCCATGTGGCTGACGTCGAACAGTCCGGCGCTCGACCGTGTCCATTGATGCTCGGCGATGATCCCGTCGTACTGGATCGGCATCGCGTAGCCGGCAAACGCGACCATCCTGCCGCCGAGTTCGCGGTGGAGCGCATCGAGCGGAAGGAAGGCGGCGCGTTCGTCCATGCAGCAGCTCGCGACAGAGTCCAGCCGGCGACGCCGCCGACCGTACCCCCGTCTGTCACTTGCACCTGAGAGCTTTGACCGGGCGGACCCGGCTTACCCCTTCGGTGGAACGGATCCAAAGACCCGCCCGCTTTCCAGATCGTCGCTAACGCACCCGCGCGGTCCGGGGGCCTGAGAGATTCCGGGGGCGGTTGCTCCTTCGGCGGTGACCTTCGCCACACTCTCCCGCGCGCGTGCCGGGCCAAGACCCGACGACCCCGTAGGTGTGCCGCAACGTGCTGCGACGCACAACTGTTATTTGGTTGGCCCTAGTTGGGGGGTTATTTTGCCGCGTTATAAGCCAGCGCGTCGTCACTGAGCTGAAAGCCGACGAGCACCTCGAAGGTCGTCGCCCGGACCGCCGCCTTGACCTCGGGGTCGGCGAGCGGATCGGTCGCGGCGTCGAGATCGCCGGGCTTGCGGTTGCGCGTGATCTTCTTCTGCATCGCTGCGCTCAGCGTCGCCGCGGCGCGCGCGACGTCGGCATGCGCCGCCGCCGAGGTCTGAGCGCGAAGCTGCCCGTCGGCGAAGGTGATCGTCGCCGAGCCCACTTGCTTCGATACGAGGAGATTGCCGCCCTGGACGACACTGACGAAGAACGGCAGCGACACCGACCGCGCCCCGGCGCCCGAGCCTCGCCGCGCGAGCAGATCGAAGCTGACCGCGGTCCCGAGCCGGTCGGCCGCCTCGTCGCAGACCCCACGGACGTCGGTGATCGCGGCGACGACGTCGATATCGCCCGCTGCAGTGCCGCCGTTGGCGAACAGCGTCACGTCCCCGGTGTAATTGGGCACCGCGACTGCCGGGCACGCCGAGCGCTTCACGAGCAGCTGGTTCCTCTGGCACCCCGCGAGCAGGACGAAGGCAATCAGGCCGGCAGCACGCAGTCTGAACAATTCGAAACCCTTCGCGACGATTGGCCGTATCATAGAAACCACGTTCTCCGCGCACAAGTTGTGGTGCGCCGTTCGGCGATGGCGTAAAGGGCCCTCCCAATGAACATCGCCCCTTCGTTCCGGCGGCTGCCGCCGTTGCGCGTGATCATCGCCGCCCCGCGCGGGTTCTGCGCGGGGGTCGATCGCGCCGTGACGATCGTCGAGCGCGCGATCGAGCGCTTCGGCGCCCCGGTCTTCGTCCGGCACGAGATCGTGCATAATGCCCATGTCGTCGACGCGCTGAAACGGCAGGGGGCGGTGTTCGTCGAGGAACTCGACGAAGTGCCCGACGGCGTTCCCGTCGTCTTTTCGGCGCACGGGGTGCCCAAGGCGGTCCCGGCGGCAGCGGCGGCGCGCGGCCTCAACTATCTCGACGCGACCTGTCCGCTCGTCTCGAAGGTCCATCGCCAGGCCGAACGCCTCGTCGAGGCGGGGCGGCATATCCTGTTCATCGGCCATTGCGGCCACCCTGAGGTCATCGGCACCTTCGGGCAGGTTCCGCCGGGAACGATGACCCTGATCGAAACCCTCGACGCCGCGGCGACGGTTGCCGTCGCCGACCCCGACCGCCTCGGGTTTCTGACCCAGACGACGCTGTCGGTCGACGACACGGCGGCAATCGTCGCCGAGCTGCAGCGCCGCTTTCCGGCGATCGTCGGGCCGAAAGGCGAGGACATCTGCTACGCGACCTCGAACCGGCAGGCGGCGGTCAAGGCGATCGCGCCCGACTGCGACCTCGTCCTGGTGATCGGCGCGGTCAATTCGTCGAACTCGCAGCGGCTTCGCGAAGTCGCCGAACGGTCCGGCGCGCGCGCCTTCCTGATCCCGAGCGCTGACGATCTCGACTGGGCATGGTTCGACGGCGTGGCGACGGTCGGTGTCAGCGCCGGCGCGTCCGCCCCCGAGGTGCTGGTTCAGGAGCTCATCACCTTGCTCGCGACGCGCTTCGAAGCGACCGTCGCGGAAGTGACCAGCGCGGTCGAGGATGTGGTTTTCAAGCTGCCCCGGGCGTTGCATGCCTGAGGCGGCCCTGGCGCGAAGGCACGGTTGATGGCGGTTTTCACGCCGGTGTCGGCCGAGGCGTTGGCCGGCTTCCTCGACCGCTACGACGTCGGCATCGCGACCAGCTTCAAGGGCATCGCCGAAGGCGTCCAGAACTCTAACTTCCTCCTCGATACCGATCGCGGCACGCGTTTCTTCCTTACCTTGTACGAGGACCGGGTCGACGCCGACGACCTGCCGTACTTCCTCGCGCTGACGACACATCTCGCCGACAAGGGCCTGCCGGTCCCGCGGCCGATCCCCGACCGCGGCGATCGGATCCTGCAAATGCTGTGTGGCCGGCCGGCGTGCCTGATCGAATATGTGCAGGGCGTGTCGATCACCCTCCCAGCGCCCGCCGACGCCTTCGCGACGGCGGCGGCGATGGGGGCGATGCACCGGGCGCTGACCGACTTCACCCTCGTGCGAGTCAACGAACACGGCCCGGCGGGCTGGCGGCGACTGG
>JBBSFF010000321.1:0-2970 GCA_038238995.1 Sphingomonadales bacterium | reverse complement strand
CGCCCTCGCCGTCGGGCGCATCGGCGGCGGACAGGTCGGCGGTCCCAGCGAGTAGGTCGGGATCATTCGGCACATCGGGGTTCGCGACGTGCCGCGCCTCGGCCGACAGCGCGACGTTGACGAAGCGGTTGGTCCCTTCGGACTCGTACGCGAGCCCCTTGCCGGCATAACCGACCGGCGTGATCCGTTCGAGCAGGTCGAGCACGCGCGCCTGCGTCGACCAGCTCCACCCCGTCCCCGACACTTCGCCCGAATCGAAGAAGCGATCGAACGTGACGAACTGGCGCGCGAGGCCGTGGTGGTTCGGCGTGATCGCCTGAGGAAACAGTGCGAGCTTGGCGTCGCCGTCGCCCGGGCGAAGGTCGCCGAGCACCTGGTCGTACGTCCGGTTCTCCTTGACGATGTAGATGATGTTTTTGATGCGCCCGCGCATCGCCGCCATCACCGCCTCGGCGCTCGCGGCCTTGGCCGCTGTCGGCGCGGCGAGGTTGGCCGCGACGCGCGCTGTCAGCCGCGCCAGCTCGGGCTTCGCCGGGAACGGCAGCGTCAGCAGCGAACCCGTCTGCAGCTGGAGGACATACTGCCCCGACGCGCGGCACTTCGCCTCGCCCTCGGCCTTCGTCGCGAAGCTCGACCGGCACGCCGCGGGGTTTGGCCCGGGCAGCCCGCGGAAGTTCGCCACCGCGAGCCGCCCGCCCGCGACCGCGACCGCGTCGGGATACCAGCCGGTCGGGACCATCCCGGCGAACGCCGCCGGACTGCCCGACGGTTTCGCCAGCAGCGCCTTGAGGTCGATCGCCGCGACCGCGTTGAACCCGCCGAGCGTCAGCCACAACCGCCCGTCGGTCCCCATCGCCAACGCGTTCGGATTGAGCCCCTTCGGCCGCGTCGGCGCGAGCGGCAGACCCGACAGCGGATATTCGGCGACCGATTTGCCGTCGGCGGCGAGCGCGATCAGCGTATCGGCGTTGTCGCCGGTCGCAAGCACCCGCCCGTCGGGCAGCGCCAGGAGCGCGGTCGGCTCGGCGATCGTCTTTGCCCGCGCGACGACGGCGAGCCGGTCGCCCGCCATGTCGAGGCTGATCAGTTCGCGGTCGCGCGGGGATGAGACGACGGCGCGACCCGCTCCCGTCATGACCACGCGGAACGGATACGTCCCGCCGGGAACGCCGCGTTGCGCCGCATCGATCTTGCCGGGGCGCAGGTCGAGCTCGGCGACCACCTTGCGGGTGCCGATGTCGATCAGGCTGACCGAATCGTTAAAGAAATTGGCCACGAGCAGCCGGTCGGCGCGCGCCCAGACGACCCCGGCGGCGGCGGGCTTGACGCGCAGGCCGAGGCCGGCGGCGTGGCCGAGGACGATCGGCGCGCCGTCGGGGGTCAGGCGCTTGCCGTCCCACGCGAACGTCAGCACGGCGTCGCCGACGCCGAGCGTCGCGGCGATCCGCGTGCCGTCGGGCGACCACGCGACCCCGGCGAAGGTCGCGGGCAGCGGCACCTCGGCGAGCTTTTCGGCGCCCGTCGGACCGGGGCGGAAGATCATCAGCCGCTCGGTCGAATGCGCGCGGTCGGGCGTGCCGTCGAGCAGCGTCATGCCGTTGAACCCCGATGTCAGCAACGCGACGAGCGACCCGTCGGGCGACGCCGCGAGCGCCGCCGGATTGGTAACCCTTACCGACCCCGGCGCACCGTCGAGCGTCCCGAGCATCGTCAGCACCGCCCCCTTCGCGGCGAGCGGCGTGATCGCGAACCCTGACGGCGTCGGCGCGGCGTCGTCGTCGGCGTCGCGCGCCAGCGTGGGGGCCGCGAGCAACACCGCGGCCAGCACCGCGCGCATCGTCGTCGCCCGCGCCGCTATCCGGACCGTCGCCCGCCCAGTCGCCCGCCCAGTCGCCCGCATATCGATCCCCTCGGTTATCGAGCCGGTATAG
The DNA here is from genome assembly GCA_038238995.1 of Sphingomonadales bacterium. Taxonomy (GTDB): domain Bacteria; phylum Pseudomonadota; class Alphaproteobacteria; order Sphingomonadales; family Sphingomonadaceae; genus Polymorphobacter_B. The sequence goes on along the minus strand of JBBSFF010000321.1, from coordinate 1,039 downwards.
GCGCTCGCCCGACCACGCGAAATGCCGACCGCGCGAGCGACCGGCATTACGACACGTCTGTTACGGTTTGGCTTAGGCGGCCATCGACCGGACCGTCGTCGCCGCGACCACCTGCGGCTTGACCGCATCGAGCGCCGCGCGGACGCAGCGGCTCTCATCGATTATCGCCTGCGCGTCGACGCCGCCGGTGGCGCAGACGACGTGCGCGGCGGCCTTGACCCGGCGATCGAGCGCCTGCCGACCGTATCGCGTGCCGACATCGAGGTCGGCGTAGCTGACGACCCGGCTGCGCGTGACGGTGTCGCGCGCCGCTCCCTCGACGGTCGCGGCGTTCGCCGGGGCGGTCGCCGCGACGAGGCAGATTCCGGCGCACAGCGCGGTGCCGACGGTGCCGAGGACGGTGCGGGTGAAAGTCGAGCCGAAGGTGGTGAACATGGTCTGTCTCCCGGTTGCCGGGCCGACCGATGATCCGGCGTCCCATGCCAAGGGCCATGCATAGGCCGTGCCAAGTGGATCAGACTGTTTAATTACAGTAGGTTGTCCCTTTGGACGTGGCCGGCTGGCAAAACGCACGATGAACACCCGCCAATGTTCGGGATTTTCCGCCAAGGGTTGGCGCGGGTGTCCAAGCGGCAGGCAGGACACGCCGTCATCCCCGCCAACGCGGGGACCCAACACGTGCCGCTGGAGATGGATCCTCGCCTTCGCGGGGATGACGGAGAGAGCAATCGCCCCCCCTACCGGAACCGCCGGATCAGCGCGCTCGTATCCTGCCGCCGCCCGCCCATCGCCTGGACGTCGCCATAGAACTGATCGACGAGCGCGGTCGCGGGCAGGCTGATGCCGAGCCGCTTCGCCTCGCCGAGCACGAGCCCAAGGTCCTTGCGCATCCAGTCGACCGCGAAGCCGAAGTCGAACTGACCCGCCGCCATCGTGCCGGCGCGGTTGTCCATCTGCCAGCTTTGCGCCGCGCCCTTCGCGATGACGTCGATGACCGCCCCCGCGTCGAGCCCGGCGGCGAGCGCGAAGTGGACCGCCT
>JBBSFF010000320.1:0-2974 GCA_038238995.1 Sphingomonadales bacterium | reverse complement strand
TCGGCCACGATCGAGATCGAGCACGCCCGGATCCGGTCGATGATGCGCGCCCGGCTCGAGATGGTCGTCGCGGACAAATTTGCCGCCGACGCCGACGGCTTCGAGGCGCTCGACCTGCTCCTCTGCCCCGAAACATGGCAACGTCTGCGCACCGAGCAAGCGTTGAGCCCGGCGGATGCCCGGCGAATCGTCGAGCGCCAGATCGAGCGCATCCTCGCTGCGACCACGCTCGCGACCTGACCCGTTTTTGAGCTGCCGGGCGACTATTTGCTGCTGCCCGGTGGCGATTGCCGGACGGGACCGGCGAAGGTCGCGAGGCTTTCGGCGCCGCTCGCCGACAGCGCCGCCACCCCGAAGAAATGATCGTCGATATTGACGTGGGGGAGGACGAGGGTCGTCGTTCCACCCGCGACGTCCTTCACATCCGTCCAGACGACGCCGTCGGCGCGCCGCCAGCGGACGCGGTAGCCGGTCGCGCCCGACGACGCGGCCCAGCTGACAGTGGTGTCGTCGCTGACCGCTCCCGCGATGGTCGAGGTGGCGGGCGCGGCCGGGGCGGTGGCGAGTTCGCGCAGGGTCGCGATGTTGATCGCCGCGACGCGGGCGAGATAGGCGAAGTCGACGCCATCGATCACGTCGCCGTACTTGCGCCCGTTCTCGACGCGAACGTCCTGGTGTTGCCGGTCGTAATTCTCGGTCGCCTCGGTGATGCGGACGGCGGGGTAGCCTGCCTCCATGAACGGCATCTGGTCGCCGCCGCGCCCGAAGCGGTCGGAGCGGCGGACCGGGAAGATCTTGAGGCTGCGCGGCTGGGCGGCGGCAATGCGGACGATCGCTCTGGCGAGCGCGCGCGACGGCGAATCGTCCTCGCCCCCGATCGCCCGGACCGCCTTGTTCGCGTCGAGGGTGGCGGCCGCGCTGATGCCCTCGCTGAACACCCGGACGGTGTCGTCGACGTGCTCGCCGCCGATCCCGTGGGTGTTGCCGACGATGTCGTTGTTGAGCACCGCCGCGACCTGCCAGCCGCGCGCCTTTGCGGTGCGGGCGAGCAACTGCCCGCCCCACAGCCCCTGCTCCTCGCCCGACAGGACCGCGTAGACGATCGTCGCGGCGAACTTGTCCTTCGACAGCAGCCGCGCCGCTTCGAGCACGACCGCGACCCCGCTCGCGTCGTCGTTCGCGCCCGGCGCATCGTCGGTGGCGTTGGCGCTGTCGGTGATGCGGCTATCGATATGTCCCTGGACGATGACGACGCGCCGCGGGTCGCTCGTTCCGGTCTGGACCGCGAAGACGTCCTCGACACGGACCCCGACGGGGGCGCGCGGGCCGGAGAAGGTGTCGCCAACAGTCTCGACCGCGAGGCAGCCGCCACAGCCCTTGCCGATGGCGTCGAAGCGCCCGCTTGCCCAGCGTCGCGCCGCGCCGATGCCGCGGACCGGGTCGGTCGTCGTCGACAGCGTATGGCGGGTGCCGAAGCCGACGAGCGTCGTGATCGTCGCGCGCATCGCGGCGGGATCGGGCGCCGGCGCGGCGGCGGGCAGGGCAAGGGCGGCAACGGCGAGCAGTATGGCTTTCATGGACCGCAACGTGGCGGGCGGCAGGCGATTTCGCAATCCCCCGAGGGCGTGTACGGTCGGGCGATGATCGACGATCTCAACGACCCGGCGGTAGACCGGCGCCACCGCACCGCGCGCATCGTCATGACGCTGGCATTCCTCGGGCTTGGACTGTGGATCGCGTCGGGTTTCCTCCGCGCGATCGTCTGGGGCGGGGTCATCGCGATCGCCATCGCCCCGGTATACGCCCGCGCCGAAGCCCGGTGGCCGGGCGGCAAGCGCGGCTGGCTCCCCGCGCTCGTCACGCTGGGAACCGCCGTGCTGGTCCTTGCCCCGCTAACCTTCGGCGTCATCGAGGCGTCCCGCGAGGCGCGCCAGTTCGCCAACCTAGTCACCAAGGCGCGGCACGACGGCATCGTCCAGCCTGTCTGGGCCGAGCACCTGCCGTTCGGGCAGCAGGCGGTCACCGACTGGTGGGCGGCGACGCTCGCCACCCCCGACGCCGCGGCGGGAACGCTCGACAAGGTCAATGCGGCGGCGATACGGCACTCGCGGCTGTTCGGCGTCGACGTCCTGCGGCGGTCGGTCGCCTTCATCTTCGCGCTGCTGACCCTGTTCTTCCTGCTCCGTGACCGCGACGCGGTTGCCCGTCAGACGATCACCGCCGGCCACCGGCTGCTCGGCGCGTCGGGCGAGCGCATCGCCGAGCAGGTGCTGCGGTCGGTCCGCGGCACGATCACCGGACGCGTCCTCGTCGGCATCGGCGAGGGCATCGTCATGGCCGTGGTCTATCTGATCGCCGGGGTGCCGCACGCGCTGCTGCTCGGCGCCTTCACCGGGATAGCTGCAGCGATCCCGATGGGCGCCGCGGTCCTGATCGTCGCCGCTGGCCTGCTGACGATGGCGGCCGGCAGCACCGTTGCCGCGCTCGTCGTCACCGTCGTCGGCTTGGTCTTCGTCCTGACCGTCGACCATACGCTGCGCCCGGCGCTGATCGGCAACACCACCCGCCTGCCGTTCCTGTGGGTCCTGATCGGGATCCTCGGTGGTGTCGAAACCGTTGGAATACTTGGGCTTTTTGTCGGGCCTGCAGTGATGGCAGTGCTTGTGATGCTTTGGCGCGAGTTTACCGAGGCGGCCCCTGCCTAGATCGCCTTGACTTTCCGGTGCTCGCCCTTGACCCAACGCACGGTGCCCGACGACGCACGCATGACCACGCTCTCGGTCGTTACGGTTCCGTCACGGCGGGTCTTGACCCCGGCGAGCATCGAACCGTCGGTGACCCCCGTCGCGGCGAAGATCACGTCGCCCTTGGCAAGGTCCTCGAGCAGGTAGATCCGGTCGAGGTCGGCGATGCCCCACTTGCGTGCGCGCGCCTTTTCGTCGTCGTTGCGGAACACCAGCCGCCCCTGGAACTG
>JBBSFF010000319.1:0-2983 GCA_038238995.1 Sphingomonadales bacterium | reverse complement strand
CGAGCAGTCCGGTTCCGACCGCGCCGTCGAGCGCGGTGATGCGGACCAGCTGCGTCGCGACGTCGGCGGGCGCGCCCATCGCCGCGAGCCGCGCGGCGAAGCGGTCGATCTGCGCCTTCGGCTCGGGGCGGAGCAACTGCCCGAGCGCATCGCCGAGCCGCGCGACTCCGGGGGCAAGCTTTGCCACCAGCGCGCCGGGCGCAAGACAGCTGCCCGCGCGGAGGAGGTCGGCCATCTGCATGCGCAGCGCGGCGACCGTGTCGACGTGCAAATCGAGCTGGACCGGTCCGGGAATCGCCGCGGCGTCGATCGCCGCCCACAGGTCGCGGAAGGCGAACAGCGCGCGCGCGGCGACGAACGCCCCGGCGACCTCGGCGAGATCGACCCCGAACTCCTCGGCGAGCTCGAACGGCAGCGTCAGGCCCCCGCGATTGACCAGCGCGTTCGCCAGCTTGGTCGCGATCAGCTCACGACGCAGCCGGTGGCCGTCGATCGCAGCGGCGAAGCGCTCGTGCATCGCGCGTGGAAACGCGGCGTGGAGGTCGGGGACGAGGACCGGGTCGTCGACCAGCGGGCTTTCGACGAGCGCGTCGTACACCGCCATCTTCGCGTACGCCATGACGACCGCAAGCTCTGGGCGTTCGAGCCCTTGCCCGCTCCGCCCGCGCTGTGCGAGCGCGTCGTCCGACGCCAGTCCCTCGACCGCGCGGTCGAGTTCGGCGGCGCCGTCCTCGAGCATCTCGATCAGCCGGATATGCCCGGGCAGCGCTGCGACCCCGCCGCGCTCGGCGATGCTCAGCGCCTGCGTCTGGAGCGTGTTGTCGCGCAGCACGAGCGCGGCGACGTCGTCGGTCATCGATGCGAGCAGGTCGTTGCGCGCGGTCTCGGTCAACCGCCCGGCGGCGACCTCGGCGTTCAACGCGATCTTGATGTTGACCTCGTTGTCCGAGCAATCGACGCCCGCCGAATTGTCGATGAAGTCGGTGTTGAGGCGGCCCCCCTTGGCGGCGAACTCGATCCGCCCCGCCTGCGTCAGCCCGAGGTTCGCGCCCTCGCCGACCACCTTCGCGCCGATCATCGCGCCGTCGATCCGGTGCGCATCGTTCGCCCGGTCGCCGACGTCGGCGTTCGATTCGGCCGCCGCCTTGACGTAGGTACCGATGCCGCCGAACCACAACAGGTCGACCTTCGCGGTCAGGATCGCGACGATCAGTTCGGGCGGCGCGAGGCTGTCGGCGGCGATGCCGAGTGCGGCCTGGACCGCGGCGTCGATCGGGATCGCCTTCTGGCTACGCGGGAAGACTCCACCGCCCGGCGACAGGAGCGCCGTGTCGTAATGGTCCCACGACGAGCGTGGCAGCGCGAACAGCCGCGCCCGTTCGGCGAAGCTCGTCGCCGCATCGGGGGTGGGGTCGAGGAAGATATGCCGATGGTCGAACGCCGCGACCAGCCGGATCGCGGGCGACAGCAGCATGCCGTTGCCGAACACGTCACCTGACATGTCGCCGACCCCGACGACCGTCGTCGCATCGGTCTGGACGTCGTGGCCGAGCTCGCGGAAGTGGCGCTGGACCGAAATCCACGCTCCCCGCGCGGTGATCGCCATCGCCTTGTGGTCGTAGCCGACGCGGCCCCCGGAGGCGAACGCGTCGCCGAGCCAGAAACCGGCGTCGAGCGCGATCTGGTTCGCGGTGTCGGAGAAGGTCGCGGTTCCCTTGTCGGCGGCGACGACGAGGTACGGGTCGGGGGCGTCGCGGCAGACGACGTGCGCGGGGGGAATGTTGGTCCCGTCAGGACTTAGATTGTCGGTCAGCGACAGCAATGCGCGGATGAAGATCTTGTACGCCGCCGTCCCCTCGGCGAGCCAGGCGTCGCGGTTGGTCGGCGCGGGCAGCAATTTGGGGTAAAATCCGCCCTTCGCCCCGGTCGGCACGATCACGGTATTCTTGACCTTCTGTGCCTTGACCAGCCCGAGCACCTCGGTCCGGAAATCGTCGCGGCGGTCGGTCCAGCGCAAGCCGCCGCGCGCGATCGGTCCGTAGCGCAGGTGGATACCCTCGACCCGCGGGGAGAAGACCCAGATCTCGCGGTACGGCACCGGGCGCGGCAGGCCGGGGACGGCGCGGCTGTCGAGCTTGAAGGCGAGCGCTTCGGGCCCGCCCGGCACGAAGGCGTTCGTTCGCAATGTCGCTTTGATGACCGCGCGGTAGAGGCGCAGGATGCGGTCGTCGTCGATCGCGGTGACGACGGCGAGACCGGCATCGATCGCATCGGTGGGGGTGTCATCGCTGCGCTCGAAGCGTCCGCGGAAGAAGCCGACGAGGTCGCGCGTCACCTGCGGATACCGGCGCAGCGCGTCGACGACGGTCATCAGCCCGTACGTTACCCCGGTTTGGCGCAAGTAACGGAAATAAGCGCGCAGCCAGCTCGCTTCCTCGGCGTCGAGCCCGGCGGCGATGACCAGCGCGTTGAACCCGTCGTTCTCCTGCAGCCCGAGGAGTACCGCCGTCAGCGCCGGTTCGACCCGCGCCTTGAGCGCGTCGAGGTCGAACGCGGTCGCGGGATCGGCGGCTTCGAGCAGAAAGTCGTGGACCCACCCCACCCCGCCGTCGAGGTCGAACGGGAATTCCTCGATCACCCGCAGCCCGAAGTTCTCGAGGACCGGAACCGCATCCGACAGCGCGATGATCTTGGCCAAGCGGTAGATCTTGAGGCGCAACTGATGCGGCGCGTCGCCGTCGCGGCGGTAGAGCCGGACCGCTCGGCCCGTGTCGTCGTCGAGCCCGGCGAGCGCGATGACATCCGCCGCCGCTTCGCTCGCGGTGTACTGCGACCGGTAGCTCGCCGAGAACCCCTTGCCGTGGGCGAGAATCAGCCGCGCGGCGCGCGCCGGTCCGACCACGTCGACGAGCGCGGTTTCGAGCGCCTCGTCCCAGCCGCGGACCAGCGCGTCGAGCCGCGCGTCGAGCGCGGCCTCGTCGAT
>JBBSFF010000318.1:0-2993 GCA_038238995.1 Sphingomonadales bacterium | reverse complement strand
GTCATCCCCGCGCAAGCGCGGACCCATCTCCAGCGGTAGGCGATGGTCCCCGCTTGCGCGGGGATGACGGTCGTTAATTGATTGTTATGCCCCGTGCCGGTTGATCAGGAACAGGATGACGATGAACACGATGGCCAGCGCCTGGAAGCCGATGCGGTAGCTCATCAACTTGTTCGATTGCACCCCGGTAATGTCCTTGCCGCGGACCATCACGATCAGGCCGCGCGCCAGCATGCCGAGCGTCGCCAGCGCGGCGACGACGATCAGGACGATGAAGATGGTCTGTTGCATGGCGGTCCGGCCTTTGGCGCTACCCGGCACAGATGGGCGCGAACGCGGCGAAGCGAAACCCCGTGGCAATAACATCATTGCCGCAGCTGTCGACGGTAGCTATATCCGGTGCTGTCATACGCCCGACACACTTTCCGTTGTAAGGGCGTATCACGGATAGAACGGACGGCCGCTCACGATCTGCGGTCTTGAGTGCGACGAGGCCCGAATCCATAGCGGTCGCTCCAGGCGGGGAGCAGGCGGCGCGTGTATCATCCCAATCTCCTGTCGCCCCCCGAAGCGTGCCCGGCGCTCGTCCTCAACGCCGACTACACCCCGCTGTCGTACTATCCGCTCAGCCTGTGGTCGTGGCAGACCGCGATCAAGGCGGCGTTCCTCGAACGCGTCGACATCGTCGCCGAATACGACCGCGAGATTCGCTCGGTCAGCTTCGCGATGAAGCTGCCGTCGGTGATCGCGCTGCGTCAGTATGTCCGGCCCGCGACGCACCCGGCGTTTACCCGCTTCAACCTGTTCCTCCGCGACAAGTTCGCCTGCCAGTATTGCGGCGCGCGCGAGCGCGAGGACCTGACCTTCGACCATGTCGTCCCACGCGCGTACGGCGGGCGGACGACGTGGGAGAACGTGACGACCGCGTGCGCGCCGTGCAACCTGCGCAAGGGCGGGCGGACCCCGGCGGAGGCGCACATGCATTTGAACCAGCGCGCGTTCCAGCCGAACAACCACCAGTTGCAGGAAAACGGCCGCGCGTTCCCGCCGCATTTCCTCCACGCGACGTGGCGGGATTATCTGTACTGGGACAGCGAGCTGGAGGCTTAGGGCGGTGTCGGATGGTCGGGGCGGTGGTCGATCGCGGCGTCAGTTGATCAACGCGTCGGCGTCGACGGTCAACGACGCGATCAGGCCCTGCGGGCTCCAGTCGTAGTCGATCGCGCCGCCCAGCTGGCGCTGCATCGTCCGGCTGACCAGCTTCGTGCCATAGCCCGGCGTTCCGGTCGGCGCGCGTACCGTGGGACCGCCGCGCTCGGTCCAGACAATGACGAGCCGGCCGTTTTCCGGCGTGCAGGAAACATCGAGCGTGCCACTGTCGGCGGAAAGCGCGCCGTATTTCAGCGAGTTGGTGGCGAGCTCGTGGACGACCAGCGCGATGGTCTGCGCGGCCGCCTCCCCGACCCCCACGCGCGGTACGGTGACGTGAATCCGTCCGGTAGAGGCACCCAGCTCGTCGTACGGCGCGAGCAGGACCGTGAGCAGGTCGCCGAGCAGCGCCGCCTTGCCCTCTTTTCCGGGCAACGGCCTGACGAGGTCGTGCGCCCGCCCAAGCGCCTGGAGCCGTTGGGTCAGTTCGCGGGTCATGTCCTCGACGCTCGCGGTCGACCGCGACGTGATCGCGGCGAGCCCGGCGGCGATCATGAGCAGGTTCTTGACACGGTGGCTCATCTCGCCCGCCAGCAATTCGTGGCCTTCTTCCGCCTGCTTGCGCACCGTGACGTTGAGGAAAACCCCGAACATCGTCCGACTGGCGATGCCGGCATCGCTGCCCTGGCCGCGCGCGGAGACCCAGCGCACCTCGGAATCGACGAGGATGCGGAAATCGGTCTCATAGGGGCCGACGATCGCGCGCGTCGCATTGAACGCCTCGCGCACCCGGTCGCGGTCGGACGGATGGATGCGCTCGGACAGATCCTCGAAACACAGCGTGTCTCGCGGCGTCAGGCCCCACAGCTCGAACCCCTGCGCGTCCATGATCAACCGGTCGGTATCGACATGCCACGACCAGAGCGCGACGCCGGCGGCGAGCACCGCCTGACGCAGGTGGCCTTCGTCCCATTTATTCGCTTCGGTCTGCGACATGCTGAACTGGAAACCTTGACCCACCCGCGCGACACGCGCCCCGCTTGACCGACAGTTCAATGGGTCAGCATCGCACAAAAGTTCGCGACGCGCGCAGGAATTCGATCCCGGGTCCACGGTACCCGCGCCCGGCGCGATTGGCGGGGCCACGCCGGCTGGCGGTCCGGCGGCTAGTCGACGCGGCGGACGATCAGCGCGACGGTCCGTCCCGGCGGCAGGTCGCCGGGCGGGGGGCCGGCGATCCGATCGGCATCGCGGCGGGCGCGATCGAGGATCGCCGGCGGGACGGCGGCGTCGTGGAAGATCGTGTCGGCCTGGTTGAGCAGGCGGAGCTGCTTGAGCGTCAGGTCGTCGGGGTCGGGGGAGGTCAGGACGATCTCGGTCACCGCCGGGGCCGGGGCCGCGTCATCGATGCCCGCGACCGCCGCGTCGGCATCGGCGTGATCGGCGAGCGGGTCGAGCGGCCCGCCGCGAGCGAGCGCGGCGTCCCACAGGCGGCGGCGCGCGTCGATCGTCGAGTGGGTCGCTGCGACGGTGGCGCGGGCGGCGAAGATCGCGGTCGCCAGCGCCCCCAGCCCCGCCGGGAGCAGCGCCTCGAAACGTTCGCGCAGGGCCTTGGCGAGGCTCGCCGACGCCCCGCCGGTGCCGACCGCGACGATCACCGGCGACCGGTCGACGATCGCGGGGACGGTGAAGTCGCACAAGGCCGGGCGATCGACGACGTTGACGAGCAGGCCGTGTGCCCGCAGCCGATCCGCCTCGGCCGCCGCCGCCGCCGCGTCGTCGAGCGCGATGAAGGCGATCCTCGCGGGCAGGTCGCGGACGACCACGCCGCTCGCCGCCTCGAT
>JBBSFF010000317.1:0-3013 GCA_038238995.1 Sphingomonadales bacterium | reverse complement strand
GTGCATGGGGGCTAGTAGGCCGCCCGCCGCCGGCGTCGCCACCAGCGCGCAGAGCGCCGCACCAACGATCGGAAGCCATGCCTTCATGCGGCCATCCTGAAGCCGCAAGCGCCGCGCGACAAGCGCCGATCGCTGCCGCATGGCCGATTGAACGCGGGGCGAATATCGCTAGGTTCGCGGCGATGAACCGCCTGACCGCCCTGCTCGCGCTGCCCCTCGTCGTCGCGACCCCTCTCGCGGCGCAGGTCGTGCCGGTGAGCCTGCCGACCGCGGCGTTCCACGACCGGGTAGCGGCCGCGCTGCTGACCGCGCCGGCCGGCACGCGCTTCGGCTTCGTCGTCGCGGGCGAGGACGGCACCGAACTCGTCGCGATCAACCCCGATCAGCGCTTCATCCCGGCGTCGAACACCAAGATGTTCACCACTGCCGCCGCGTTCTGGTCGCTCGACGGGCTCGACCGGCCCGACGCGACCGGCGGAGCGTCGGTGCGGATTGAACGCGTCGGCGGCAAGCGTGATGTCATTCTCGAAGGCCACGGCGACGCGCGGCTGTCGAGCGCGCCCGACTGCGCCGTCGACTGCCTCGCGACGCTCGCCGACGCGGTCGCTGCGACGACGCGACGGGTACGCGACGTGGTCGGCGACGACACGCTCTATCCCGATCAGCGGTGGAGCCCGGGGATGAGCTGGAATAACATCCCTACGAAGTCGGGGACTGCGACCTCGGCGCTGACGCTCGACGACAACGAACTGCCGCTGACCGTCGCGCCCGGCACGCTCGGGCAGCCCCCGGTGGTGACGCCGCCGCCCGACTATACCGTCGACAACCGCGCGGTGACCGTCGCCAGCGGCGCGACGGCGATCGGGTTCGACCGTGCGCCGAACGGCACGGTCGTGCTGTTAAGCGGAACCATCGCGGTCGGGGCCACGCCCGAAGCGCTGCGCCTCGGCGTCGACGATCCGGCGCAGCATGCGGCGTCGGTCCTGCGGCGGATGCTGCAGGCGCGCGGGGTGCGGGTGACCGGCAGCGCAACGTCGCGGCACCACCCGCTCGCGCCGGGCGACGATCCGGCGATACGCGGGGCAACGCCGGTGCCGCGCCCGCCCGCTGTCGAGCCGCTCGCCCGCCTGACGCCGCCGCCGCTGGCCGACGATCTGACGATCATCAACAAGGTCAGCCAGAACCTCCATGCCGAGCTCATGCTGCGCCGCGTCGGGCTGAAAACCGGCACCGGGTCGATCGCCGACGGGCAGGTGGTCGTGCGGGCGATGCTCGCGCAGGCCGGGGTGCCGCGCGCGGCGTTCGATTTCTCCGACGGGTCGGGGATGTCGAGCTACAACCGGATCGCGCCGCGCGGCGTCGTGACATTCCTGCGCTGGACCGCGACGCAGCCGTGGGGACCCGCGTGGCGCGCGACGCTGCCGGTCGGTGGCGAGGCCTCGCTCCGGCGACGCTTCGGCGCAACCGCGCTCGACGGGAGGTTATTCGCCAAGACCGGCACGCTCAACGCGACCAACGCACTGTCGGGCTTTCTGATCGCGAACAGCGGGCGGCAGCTGACCTTCTCGATCGTCGCGAACGACGTTCCCGACGGGGCGAGCGCGATCGAGGCGATGGACCGCGCCCTGTTGCTGGTGGCGGCGGAGAATTAGCCGGCCATGACCGACCATGTCGCCGAGTATCGCGACCGCGGCTACGCGATCGTCCGCGGCATCTTTGCCCCGCGCGAGGTCGCGGCTATCGGCGCGGCGATGGATCAGGTGTTCGCCGAAGGCGTCGCGCACGGGCGCAGCTTTCGCCACGGCAACCTCGCGTACACCGTCACCGACGGTCCCGGCGGGACCCACGTGCCGATGGCGCAGTGGCCATCGTACCATAATGCCGTACTCGACGCTGCCCGGCTCGACCCGCGGTGGCTCGACCTCCTCGCGCCGCTGATCGGGCGCGACATCAAGCAGATCATAAACCAGCTCCACTGGAAGCGGCCCGATCGCAGCGGCGACTTCGCATGGCATCAGGACGCCAAGTCGCGCCGTCCGGCGAGCGCGTATCGCCACCTCGCGACGTCGTACGTCCAGACCGGCCTCGCGATCGACCCGCATCATCCGGACAGCGGCGGGATGCGCTTCATTCCCGGCAGCCACACGCGCGGCGCGCTCCAGCTCGACGCCAGCGCCTCGCTCGGCCGGTCCCCCGAGGATGTAGCACTCGAGGCGGCGGGCCTGTCGCCGGGCTCGCAGGTCGACCTCATCCTCGACCCCGGCGACGTCGCGCTGTGGAGCCCGTTTCTGGTCCACGCCTCGGGGACCAACACGTCGGACCACCTCCGCCGCCTGTATATCAACGGCTATGTCCGGGCGGACGACTGCGACCGCGGCGAGTGGGCGTTCCGCGACGGGGTCGCCGTGCCGCTCGGCGACGAACCCGCGCTCGTCCACTACGAGGACCTGCGCGCGCGCCCCGGACCGCATTACCCCTAGCCGAGCGCGGCGATCACCGCCGCGCCCGTTTCGCGCCGCAGCGCGACGATGCCGCTGTCGGCGTGCCGCGTCGGGTGGACGCGGTTGGTCAGCAGCGTCCACGCGACCCCGCGGTCGAAATCGACCCACAGCCCGGTCCCGGTGAAGCCGGTATGGCCGATCGTCGTGGACGAACACGCCGCGCCGCCCGACCAGCCGGGGGAGTGCTGCTCCCAGCCGCAGGTACGGTACGCGTGCACCGGAGTGCGGATCGCCTCAAGCATCGCCGCCGATGCGCCGCTGCCGTCGAGCAGCCCGGCGGCAAAATCGAGCACCCCCGCGACGGTCCCGAACACCCCGGCGTGGCCCGCTGCGCCGCCCAGTGCAGAGGCGTTCTCGTCATGGACTTCGCCGCGCAGTACGCGCCCGCGCCACGTGCAGGCTTCAGTCGCCACCGCCGGGCCGGGCGGGGGGCCAAAGGCGAGTCCCGCGCCGAGCGGCCACGCCGACAGCGGCGCGCCGGTCAGCCGCTCGACCGCGATGCCGAGCAGCAT
>JBBSFF010000316.1:0-3016 GCA_038238995.1 Sphingomonadales bacterium | reverse complement strand
TGTCGAACTGGACGTCGACGACCGCGCCGATGACCTGGCTGACGCGGCCGATGTTGTTGATCAGTTCCTGGATGAGCACGGTCTTGCCGACGCCCGCGCCGCCGAACAGCCCGATCTTGCCGCCCTTGGCGTAGGGGGCGATCAGGTCGATGACCTTGATACCGGTGACGAGGATCGCGCTTTCGGTCGACTGGTCGATGAACAGCGGGGCCTCGGCGTGGATCGGCATCGTCGTTTCGGCGTTGACCGGGCCGCGCTCGTCGATCGGCTCGCCGATGACGTTGAGGATGCGCCCGAGCGTCATCGGCCCGACCGGCACGCGGATCTGGGTGCCGGTGTCGGTCACGCTCTGGCCGCGGACGAGGCCGTCGGTCGCGTCCATCGCGATCGTGCGGACGGTGTTCTCGCCGAGATGCTGCGCGACCTCGAGCACGAGGCGGCGATCCTCGATCCGCGTCTCGAGCGCCGACAGGATCGCGGGCAACTCGGTGTCGAACTGGACGTCGACGACCGCGCCGATGACCTGGCTGACGCGGCCGATGTTGTTGGTGGTGGGGGTGGTGGCCATTTTAGTACCTCATCAATCAACCAAGGCGAGCCGTCAGGTCATCAAGCGTAGCCCGCCACAGCGGGGCTTCCTCGCCCTCGTCCCAAAGCTCTTGAAGTTCACTTGCGTCACGAATTCGCATCAACGCTAAGCGGGCAGGCCCAACACGACGTTGCGCATCGTCCGCGTGAGCAGTGGCCCAAGCTGATATTGCCTCGTGCAAAGACGGAGGTGCCGACCCGACGCCAGCCGCAACGACCGCTACCGCAGCCACCGCCGCCTGACACTCAGGAGCCTCGATATAGTCGTCTACACTACGATTGACCTGCTCAAACGCCGTGTCGATGGCTACCCACGTAGGCGCGTCAGCAAAGTCCCCGAGCCAAGCGGCAGCGTCATCATTTTCAGCGAAGTTAAAACCCCAAGTGCCCATTAGAGCGACTCCGCCCCGGCGATGATCTCGATCAACTCGGTCGTGATCGCCGCCTGGCGGGTGCGGTTGTAGACGATCGTCAGGCGGGTGATGATGTCGCCGGCGTTGCGGGTGGCGTTGTCCATCGCGGTCATCTGCGCGCCGAAGAAGCTCGCCTGGTTCTCGAGCATCGCGCGGAAGATCTGCACCGCGAGGTTGCGCGGCAGCAGGTCGGCGAGGATCGATTCCTCGTCGGGCTCGTACTCGATCGCGGCGGGCGGGGGGCCAGCGGCGGCGGTCGCCTCGGGCTTGGCGGCTTCGGGGAGCGCGGCGGGGATGAGCTGGACCGTCATCGGCTCCTGCACCAGCGCCGAGCGGAAGCGCGAGAAGAACAGCTCGGCGATGTCGAACTCGCCGGCGTTGAAGCGGTCGATGACCTGCGCCGCAATTTCCTGCGCGTCGGCGAACTTCTGCGCCTTGCCGTGGACGAGATCGAGCGTGTCGAGGATGCTCTCGCGGTGGGTGCGGACGAACGCGGCGCGACCCTTGCGCCCGGCGAGGAGCAGCTTGACCGTCTTGCCCTGCGCCGTCAGTTCATCGGCCCGACGGCGGGCGAGGCGGACGATGTTGGTGTTGAACCCGCCCGCAAGCCCGCGCTCCGAGGTGACGACGACGAGCAGATACGTCGCGTCCGCGCCCGTTCCGGCGAGCAGCTTCGGCGACTCCGGCCCGACGATGATCCGGCTCCCAAGCGACGCCATCACCGCCGCCATCCGCTCCGAATACGGCCGCGCGGCTTCGGCGGCTTCCTGCGACCGGCGCAGCTTCGCGGCGGCGACCATCTTCATCGCCTTGGTGATCTTCTGCGTCGACTTGATCGACGAGATCCGCAGTTTGAGGGCTTTGAGCGAGGCCATTGATCTAATTCCGGCTGAAGGCGACGCGGCCGGCGAGGCCGACGAGTCCCGCCCCGATGATGCCCTCGGCCCAGCGCAGCGCCGACGAGCGGCGCGCACGCTTGCCCGCTGCGCCGACGCCGGTCGCGACGATCGCGAGCCAGCCGAAGTTGATGACGCCGTTGATCAGGATCAGCACGACGCCGATGCGCGGCGCGTCGGGGCCGTTCCCGGCGAACTGCGGGATCGCGGCGAGGAAGAACAAAGCGATCTTCGGGTTGAGAACGTTGGTCAGCGACCCTTGCCAAAACGGCTTGCCGAGCGCGACCGCATCGTGTTCGACGGCGGGAGCGATCGCGCCCCGGATCATCTTGACGCCGATCCACGCGAGATACGCCGCGCCCACGAGCTTGACGATCAGATACGCGGTCGGCTGCGCCGCGAGGAGGCTCATCAGGCCGAAGCCGAACAGCGCCGCGTACCACAGATTGCCGGTCGCGACCCCGGCGGCGGCGAGCAGCCCCGCGCCCCGCCCGCGCCGCACCGCATGGCCGACGACGAGCGCGGTGTCCGGTCCCGGCGAGATCGTCGCGACGGTCGCGAGCGCCGTCCAGGCGACGAGCGTCGACCAGAGCGGCAGCAGGATCACGCGAACGTCCGCCCGAATTCGGTCAGCATCGCGTTTAGGCCCTTCTTCGTGTCGTCCGAGATATCCTTCGACGTCCGGATCGCGGTCAGCAAATTAGCGTGGTTCGACCGTGTCTCGGCGAGCAGCCCGGCTTCGAAGCGCGTGACGTCCTTGACCGGCACCTTGTCGAGGTAGCCATTGACGCCGGCGAAGATGCTGACGACCTGCTCCTCGAACGGCATCGGCTTGTATTGGCCCTGCTTGAGCAATTCGGTCAGGCGTGCGCCGCGGTTCAGCAGCTTTTGCGTCGACGCGTCGAGGTCGGAGCCGAACTGCGCGAACGCCGCCATCTCGCGGTACTGCGCCAGCTCCAGCTTGATCGATCCCGCGACCTTCTTCATCGCCTTCGTCTGCGCCGCCGATCCCACGCGCGACACGCTCAGCCCCACGTTGATCGCCGGCCGCACGCCCTGATAGAACAGCTCGGTCTCCAGAAAGATCTGCCCGTCGGTGATCGAAATCACGTTCGTCGG
>JBBSFF010000315.1:0-3039 GCA_038238995.1 Sphingomonadales bacterium | reverse complement strand
CGATGGACCGCATCGCCAGCTATTGCCTGACCGAGCCCGGTTCCGGGTCCGACGCCGCCGCGCTGAAGACTCGCGCCGTGCGCGACGCCGGCGACTATGTCGTGTCGGGATCGAAAGCGTTCATTTCCGGCGGCGGCGAGAACGAGGTCTATGTCGTCATGGTCCGCACCGGCGAGCCCGGGCCGCGCGGCATCTCGTGCCTCGTCGTCGAGAAGGACATGGCGGGCGTCAGCTTCGGCGCGCCGGAGCGCAAGCTGGGCTGGCACTCGCAGCCGACCGCCCAGGTCAATTTCGACGAGGTCCGGGTGCCCGCCGAAAACCTCGTCGGAGCCGAGGGCGAGGGCTTCAAGATCGCCATGGCAGGCCTCGACGGCGGCCGCCTCAACATCGGCGCGTGCTCGCTCGGCGGCGGGCAGCGGGCGCTCGACGAGGCGATCGCCTATACCCGCGGCCGGTCGCAGTTCGGCAAGGCGATCGCCGACTTCCAGGCGACGCAGTTCAAGCTCGCCGACATGGAGACCGAGCTGCAGGCGGCGCGAACCCTGCTTTACGCCGCCGCCGCGCGGGTGCAGGACGGCGCGCCCGACAAGACCAAGTTCGCGGCGATGGCGAAGCGGCTCGCGACCGACACCGGCATGGCGGTGGTCGACCGCGCGCTCCAGCTCCACGGCGGCTACGGCTATCTGATGGACTATCCGGTCGAACGCCTATTCCGCGACCTCCGCGTCCACCAGATCCTCGAAGGGACCAACGAGATCATGCGCGTGGTGATCGGGCGCGAGCTGTTGCGGGAAAGCAATTGACCGCGCGATACCTGCCGAGCCTCGCCGCGCTGAGCGGAGTCCTGGCGATAGCGATCGGCGCGGCGGCGGTGCACGGGGTAACCGATCCACTGGCCAAGGGCTGGCTCCAGACCGGGGTCGCGTTCCAGTTGCCGCACGCGATCGCGGTGTTCGCGCTGCTCGGCTGGCGCGACACGCGCGAAGTGCGCGGCGGGGCGTGGGCATTGCTGGTCGGGAGCCTGATTTTCGCCGGCACGCTCGACGGCCTCGCGCTGGGGAGCCCGCGCTGGTTCGGCGCGATCACGCCCATCGGCGGGTCGGCGATGCTCCTCGGCTGGCTCTGGCTCGCGCTCGCCCCGTTCGTGCCGACGCGACGCGAATAATGCTGCCTCGGCGGGCTATTTCGCTTTCGGCTTGAGCGACTTGACGCTGACGACGATCCAGTCGCGCAGCTGCGTTCGATCGGCGACGACTTGGGACGGCAGTACGATATAGGTTTTGCTGGGCGGGTCGTCGGGTTCGTACCGAAGGGCTGCTGCCCCCGGCAGAGCAAGCGCGCGCTCCCGGTCGGCGGGGGTGAATTTGAGCGCGAGGCCGACGTTGGACAGCGACGCGAAGGGTATTCCGGCTGCATAACCCATGATCCCGCCGAACATCTTGCGGAAGGTCAATTCGGTATCTGGCGCTGCTGCCTCCATGCACCCCTGCAGGTCAGCGGGGATGGTGGCCATCGTGCTTAGTTGCGGAAGCTCGGGTCGAGCCGATCCATCTTGCGCAGCAGCGCCGGCCACGCGAGGCGGTCAGCGAGGTAGTCGAGCCCACCCTTGCCCTGTCCGGCGGTCTTTTCGGGCGAACCCTGCGGCGGGTGGTAAAGGTTGGCGACGCCGCCCGACAGCGCCATGATCTGCGCCTCGCACGCGCGTTCGAGGAAATACATCTTCAGGAAGCATTGGCCGACGGTCTTGCCGACGGCGAGCGTCCCGTGGTTGCGCAGGATCATCGCGTCCTTGGTGCCGAGGTCGGCCACGAGCCGCTCGCGCTCCTCGAGGTCGAGCGCAACGCCCTCGAACTCGTGATAGGCGACCTCCTCGCGGATCAGCATCGCGGTCTGGGTCAGCGGCATTAGCCCGTCCGCCTGCGCCGCGACCGCCTGACCCGCGGGGGTGTGAAGGTGCATCACCGCGAAAGCATCGTCGCGCGCCATGTGCAGCGCAGAATGGATCGTGAAGCCGGCGGCGTTGGTGACGTACGGGGTTGGCATCACCGGCTTGCCCGCGACGTCGATCTTGACGAGGCTCGACGCGGTGATCTCCTCGAACATCAGCTGGTACGGATTGATCAGGAAATGGTGCTCGGGCCCGGGCACCCGCGCCGACAAATGGGTGAAGATCAGGTCGTCCCAGCCGTAATGCGCGACGAGGCGGTACGCGGCGGCGAGATCGACGCGGATCGCCCACTCCTCGGCGCTGACCTGGTCCTGCACGCTGTCGACGGTCTTGAAGGCAGTGGCCATGACGACTCTCCCAGATTTTGGGGCCAATGTGCGCGCGTCAGGGCGTGTCGGCAAGCGGGTGGCGCGTGTTGACGAGCTCGACGAGCTTTGCGCTCTGGACATGGGTGTAGATCTGCGTCGTCGCGATGTCGGCGTGGCCGAGCAGCGTCTGCAGCGTCCGGAGATCGGCCCCGCCCTCGAGCAGGTGCGTCGCGAAGGCGTGGCGCAGGACGTGCGGGCTGATCCGGTCGGGCGGGATGCCGGCCTCGGCGGCGAGACCCTTGACGAGCTGGAACAGCCGGACCCGCGACAGATGCTTGGTGCCGCTGGGGAAGAGATAGCGTTCGCCCACGTCGACCGCGGCGGCATGGACTGCGACCGCGACGAGCGCGCGCTGGCCGACGGGGACGAGGCGTTCCTTGCCGCCCTTGCCGGTCAGGATCGCAAAGCCCCGCCCGGGCTGAATTGCGTGGCGCGGCAGGCTGACGAGTTCGGTCGCTCGCAGACCGGAACCGTAGAGCAATTCGACCAACGCGGTCAGGCGGAGCGTCGCCGGGGTCGGCGCGCGGTCGGCCAGCGCCGCGAACAGCCGGTCGACGTCGCCGTTGCCGAGCGACTTCGGCAAGGGCCGGGCGCGCGCGGTCTTCGGCAACCCCGCCGCCGGGTCGTCGGCGCGCAGCCCCTCGGTGATCAGAAAGGCGAAGAAGCCGCGCAATGCCGACGACTTGCGCTGAAGCGACGCGCGCGCGAGGTCGCGCCAGTCGT
>JBBSFF010000314.1:0-3060 GCA_038238995.1 Sphingomonadales bacterium | reverse complement strand
TCGGGGTTCATCAGGTTGATCTGCGGGATGTTCGCCGCCGGGTGGCGGCCCGCGAGCGCAAAGTCGTTGAAGTCGTGCGCGGCGGTGATCTTGACTGCGCCCGAGCCGAAGTCGGCCTCGACATAATCGTCGGCGACGATCGGCAGCAGCCGGTCGACGAGCGGAAGTTTGGCGAAGGTGCCGACGAGGTGGCGATAGCGATCGTCGTTCGGGTTCACTGCGACCGCGCCGTCGCCGAGGATCGTCTCGGGCCGCGTCGTGGCGATGGCGATAAATCCCGACCCGTCGGCGAGCGGATAGCGGAAGTGCCACATCGATCCGTCCACCTCGCGATAGTCGACCTCGAGGTCGCTGATCGCGGTCTTGAACGCGGGGTCCCAGTTCACCAGCCGCTTGTCGCGATACAGCAGCCCCTCGTTGTACAGGTCGACGAACACCTTGGTTACGGCGGCGGAAAAGCCCTCGTCCATCGTGAAGCGCTCGTGCGCCCAGTCGCAACTCGCCCCCAACCGCCGGAGCTGGCGGGTGATCGCCCCGCCGCTCGTCGCCTTCCAGTCCCAGACGTGCGCGAGGAACTCGTCGCGGCTCAGGTCGGCGCGCTTCGGCCCCTGCGTGCTTTCGTCGAGCTGGCGTTCGACGACCATCTGGGTCGCGATGCCCGCATGATCGGTGCCAACGACCCACAGCGCGTCGCGCCCCTTGAGCCGGTGATAGCGGATCAGCACGTCCTGCAGCGTATTGTCGAGCGCGTGCCCGATGTGGAGCGACCCTGTCACGTTCGGCGGCGGGATGACGATGGTGAACGGCGTCGCATCAGGCCGCGCCGGGCGGAACGCACCGGTCGTTTCCCAGTGCGCGTATAGCCGCGCCTCGATCTCGGCGGGGTCGAAGGTCTTGGCGATGATCTCGGTCATGCCCGCGGTCTTAGCGGCGGGCGCAACCGAAAGGCTAGCCCCGCCGCTCAGTCGCTCCGCCCGGTCAGGCGCCGGATTTCGGCGTGCGTCGCCCGCTCGACGATTTCGGGCAGGTGCGCGTCGAGCCACGCCTGCAACATCGGCGCGAGCATCGAGCGAACGAGGTCTTCGAGCGTGATCCCGCGGTCGGGCATCGGTGCCGGCGGCGGGGGCGCGACCGGCGCCGCGTCGCGCGCGGGCGCAACTTCTTCGGCCAGGCTCGCCCGGATCGACGCCATGATTGCGTCGATCGATTCGGACAACTCCGGCGCAGGCGTCACCGCGGCGGGCCGATCACCACCGACTTCGACGCCGACACCGGATCGGGCAGCGGCAATGGCGGCGGATTGTCGTCGATGTCCTGATCGTTCCATTTGTGCCGGACGCGCGCGGCGTTTACGGTCGAGTCATACCGTGTACCCGGAACCGCGAGCGGGTCGGCCTCGGCCTCGCCGACCGCCGCGAGGAGCGTATAGCCCGCGACATATTCGTCGCGGCGCGCGGCAGCGAGGTTGACGCGGGCGACGACGAGCTCCTGTTCGGCGTTGAGGACTTCAAGCACGGTGCGGGTGCCGACCTGGTTCTCCTGCGTCACCCCCTCGAGCGCGAGGCTGTTCGCCTTGACCGAGCTTTCAGACGCGGTGATCACCGCGCGCGCGGTCGCAACCGAGACGAAGGCGTTCGACGCGGTTTCGACCGCTTGCCGTCCGATGAAGCCGATCTGCTCCATGAACTGGCTGCGTACCGCCTGCGCCGCACGAATCTGCGATCCGCTGAGGCCCTGCTGATACAGCGGCACGCTCAACGTCAGCCCGGCGGTTTGCTGGAAGGCGTGGAAATTGCCCGCCACGACCGACGATCCGCCGCCCGATCCGGTTCCCGTCGATCCGGTCCCAGTCGATCCGGTTCCCGTCGATCCGGTCCCAGTCGATCCGGTGCCGGTCGTGGTAAAGCCCGACGTTCCGGCCTGGGTATAGGTGTAATTGACCCCGGCGCCCGCGTTCAGGCTCGGCAGCCGCTGGCGTTCGATCGTGCTGACGTCGTACCGCGCCGCCGCCTCGTCGAACCGCGCAGCAATCAGCGACGGGTTGTTGGCGTTCGCGAGATCGGTTGCCTGGCCCAACGTGCCCGGCAGGATCGGCAGCGGCGGCAGCGGCGCGAGGTCGACCGGCGCGCGGCCGACGACACGACTATAGGCATTGCGCGCGGTGTTGAGCTGGCCCTGCGCGACGACGAGATTCGACTGCGCGTTCGCCAGCCGCGCGTCGGACTGGGCGACGTCGGTGCGCGTCAGGTCGCCGACTTCGAAGCGGTCGCGGCTCGCCTGCAATTCGCGGCCGAGCACCCTCACCTGGTTCTGGTTGAGATCGACCACGGCAGCGAAGCGGAGGACATCGGCGTAGGCGGTGACGACCCCGAGCAGGACGGTGTCCTCGACCGAGCGCAGCCGCGCGCGCGCCGCGAGGATGCGGTTTTCGGCAGCGCTCGTCGCGGTCCGGGTTCGGCCACCGCGATACAGCGACTGGTTGAGATTGATCGCGCCACTGTAGAATCGCCCGCCGTCGCGGTCGAAATCGTTACCGCTTTGCGTCGCGGTGCCCGTCGCGGTGATCGTCGGGCGTCCGTTCGCGAGCGCCTGCGGCACGCCTTCGTCGGACTGACGGACGATCGCGCGCTGAACGGCGAGCTGCGGGTTGGTTTCGTACGCCGAGGCCAGCGCCTCGGGCAGCGAGTCGGCGGCGGCACCGTCCGCCATCGTCGTACCGATCAACGCGAGTGCCGCCAGCACAGTCAAACGGGTCATTCCAGTCATTCCCCCAACGCTGTCAAAACACGAACTTCGGGGCGCGGCCAAACCCCGGCAACACCACCGCGCCGGTCTCGAAGAAACCGGTTCCGGCGAAATGTCCGGCGGCGACCCGCCCGACGGTCGCGCGCCCGACACCGTCGTCGCCAATGATCACGGCGGCGAGCCGACCGTCTTGCGCACATTGGGCGATGAGCGCGGGTGGCAGCACGGCCGCCGCGCCGTCGATGAAGATCAGATCGTACGGCGCGTTCGCCGCCCAGCCATCGGCGAGCGGCCCGATGACGACGTCGACGCCGT
>JBBSFF010000313.1:0-3077 GCA_038238995.1 Sphingomonadales bacterium | reverse complement strand
GTTCGGGTTGCCGTACATGTCCATTCCCGAAAAATAGACGACCGTGCCGAGTTCGTCCTTGAACGGCGACGGCAGGATACGCCGTGCCGCGACGAGCGGCGGCATCGCGGGCAGGCTATGATCGACGAGGGCGAAGTGTCCGCTGCGCCCGTCGGCCGCCTGCCACGCGATCTCGGCATCGGGCTTCAGTCCGAAATAGCCGCCGCCGTCATGGACGACCGACAGCCCAAACAATGCGACGGCGTCCTTGCCCGTGCCGATCACCGCCGCGCCGTCATAATCGACCAGACCGTATTTTGCCTCCGGGAATACGCTTTCGAGCGCGAAAACTTCGTGCGACGCGAAGTCGTTGGCGGGATCGAGCAACACTGCCCGCGCCCGGTTGCCCTCATAGCCGACGAGGATATCCTGCGTCGCCCGACCCGGATGCGGTAGCCCGCTGGCCCGGCGCACGCCGGCCTGCAACGCCTTGTTCGCCGGATCGGACATTGCGAAGATCGTCGTCCACGTCGGCGACTTGCCAGGCGTGCGACGCATGACCTGCTCGCCGAGCGATGCATAAAGACTGCCGTCGATGACCGACAGCCCGAGGATTCGCCCGCGTGGACCGTCGCTTTTCAGTTCGGGGGCGTCCTCCCATCGGACGAGGCCAGTCGGCGGATCGTAGACGCCCTTCCAGATGCCCGCCCCGTTGACCCCGACGAAGACATATTCGGTCCGCGTCACCGGATCGGTGTAGTTTACCGCCGCGCGGGTCGAGGGGTTGCGCCGGTCGACCGCGCCGACCTTCACCGCGAGCCCCGTCGCCGCCCAGCCGCCGTCGCCGGTTCGCCGCGCGAAGACCTCGTTGCTGCCGGTGCCGCCCGCCACGAGCAGGTCGACCGGGGCCGCCAGCCTTCGACCGCGCCCGTCGCGGGTAAAGCGGACCGGCTCGAGAAAGCTCAGACCGAGGTTGTTGCTGCTTTTGAATTCGGCGAATTCGCGGTCGACGCGCCACTCGCCGTCGGGGCGGTCGAGCACGATGACCTGCGGTCCCGCCGGGGTCGGATCGACGCCGTTAGGCGCGTCCGACCACATCCCGGTTGCCGCGAACAGCCGCCCGTCGAACCCCGACAGGACGCGCATTTCGGTCCCGCCCATGAAGCGCCCGTTCGCGTCGACGCCGCCGCCGCGATAGATCAGTCGAGCGCCGGGTTGACCGTCGGCCAGCGTCGGCGTGGCGGTGACACGGTATGTCGTCACCCGCATGATCTGGCGCTCGAGCAGGTTTGCCGACACGACTCCGGTCAGGACGACCGATCGGCCCGCCAGATAATCGAAGTCCCGCGCCTTGGCGTCGGGCAGGATCAGCGGGCCGACCCCTGTCGCGGTGACGACCGCGAGCGCAGGATACCCCGGAGCCCCGGCAACCGACACGATTGGACGAAGCGTCCCGGTGATAGTGGTTTCAGCCGATTGCGCCGGTGCGAGCGCGTAGAGCCCGAGCACCAGCGCAAGACGGCGGTTCGCGATCACCGTATCCGCGCGTCAGCCGCCTTCCTTCTGGCGCGCGGCGATCGCCGCCTTCAGTTCATCGAGCGTGACCTTGCCGTCGGCGTTGGCATCGATCCGGCTGAATTGCTTTTCCTTCCGGCCGGCCGCGATCCACTCTTCCTTCGAAACATCGCCGCTCTTGTCGGTATCCATGGCGGCGAACATCTTCGCCGGGTCGGGCGCTTCCTGCGCAAACGCCGGAGCGGCCACCGCCAGCAGCGTGGCGGCGATCGTCAGATAACGCATAAAATCTCCTCTGGAAATTGGTCGTGGCAATCAACTTACCGATCGGTCATGAGTAAGCCAAGGGAAAATCTCTGGCGCCGCGTTAACGTCAGGGACCGCCGTTGCGGCCCGATGGGAGGACTACCGATGATCAAGGTTAAACCAGCACTGTTGGCCGGACTGGCCGCGATCGCGCTCGCGTCAGGCGTCGTCGCCGAGGCGCGCGGACCGAAACGCAACGGCGGCGCGGAAAAGGTCGTTCCCGGGGCAGTTTCCGTCAGCTACGGCAGCGATCCCAAGCAGATGCTCGACATTTACCCGCGCAGCGGCGTCACCAAGGCCCCGATTCTGATGTTCGTCCACGGCGGCGGCTGGGCGATCGGCAAGCGCCAGAACACCGATGTCCTGCCCGAATACGCCGCGCGTCACGGCATGATCCTCGTCTCGATCGATTATCGCCTCGTGCCCGCCGTCACCGCCAAGGAATGCACCGAGGATACCGCCGCCGCAGTCGCCAAGGTCCGCAGCATCGCCGAAAAGAACGGCGGCGATCCGAACCGGATCTTCCTTATGGGGCATTCGGCCGGCGCGCATCTCGCCGCGCTGGTCGCGACCGACCCGACCTATCTCGGGCGCTACGGCATCAAGCCGACCGACCTTGCCGGCATCGTCCTGCTTGACGGCGGCAGCTACGACATGACCGACGACACCAAGCTGAAGAAGAAGGCGGCGAAGAGCGACGGTGGCGAGGAATCGAAGGCCTATGCCCAGGCGGTTGGCGGACAGGAAGCCGCGCTGTCGCCGATCCTGAAAATCAAGGCGGGCGAGAAATACCCGCCCTTCCTGATCTTCCACGTCGCCGGTCGTCCCGATTCGGGCGGCCAGTCGCGGAAGCTGGCCGCGACGCTCACCGGGGTCGGCGCCGCCGCCGTCGTCATCCCGGCCGAAAACAAGGTTCACGCCACGATCAAGCGCGAGTTCGGCCTCTCCGGCGATCCGGTCGGGGAGCGGTCGGCGCTGTTTTTCGCCAGCGCGAAGCTATAGTCGAAACCTCCGAAGGGCAGCCCGTCCGATCGCGACGGGCTGCCCTTCTTAGACCATCTCGATCACCGCCGGGGGAAACGGGTGAGACAGCCTATTCCTGTGCGCGACCCACGCTGAATTTCAGCGCCCGTGGCGCCCGCCCGCGCGAGCAAAGCTCGACGGATGGGTGCTTTGCAGGCGTGACGCGATCGAGCGAATGTTCTGATGGCGCGCGTTATTGCGGGCGGCCGCCTTGTCGGGCCGGTCGATCGAGGTCGACGCGGTGGACTGTGCCT
>JBBSFF010000312.1:0-3082 GCA_038238995.1 Sphingomonadales bacterium | reverse complement strand
GTTGACGATGGCGATCTCGTCGCGCAGCCGCAGCTTGCGCTTTTTCAGCCGGGCGAGTTGGATCTGGTCGTGCCCCGGCAGCCCGCGCAGCGCGTCGATCGCGGCATCGAGGTCGCGGTGCTCCTGCGTCAGCGTGTGCAGCCGCGCCTGGAGTTCAACCTCGTCCACATGGCCTCCCTTCGCCCCCGAGTCGCGTACGTTGACCATAGCATTTCGTCGCCCGCCATCGCCGGTAATCTACCGCTGGTGGGTCGGCGCGGCGTGTCGTCCAGATCGCGCGGCCCCGCGCGATCGCAAAAAACAATGCGACTTTTGCCGCTTTGCGTGATTGTCTCATCGGTTCAACCGCCAGCCGAAGGGAACGACATGACCAATGTCCACCGCGCATCGCTGTCGACGAAGCACGCCTCGCTCGAAGCGCAGATCGCGCGCGAGGCGCTCGCGCCGCTGCCCGACACCCTGCAGCTGGCCCGGCTCAAGAAGGCAAAGCTGCGGTTGAAAGAACAGCTGTCGCAGACGGCGTAGTCGCGGTCGACCGACCCGTGGCGGCTACTCGTCGCGGGTCACGCGCTCGGCGCGTTCGTGGCGTTCCTGCGCCTCGATCGTCATCGTCGCGATCGGGCGCGCCTCGAGCCGCTGGAGCGAGATCGGCTCGCCGCTGACTTCGCACCAGCCATAGTCGCTGGTGTCGATCCGCCGCAGCGCCGCCTCGATCTTGCTGATCAGCTTGCGCTGCCGGTCGCGCGTGCGGAGTTCGATCGACCAGTCGGTCTCGGTCGATGCGCGGTCGGTGACATCGGGTTCACGCAGCGATTCGACCTGCAGCGTCGCCAGTGTCTCGCGCGCTTCGGCGAGAATCGACTCGCGCCAGTCGAGCAGCTTGCGCTGGAAATAGGCGAGTTGGCGCGGGTTCATGAACGCTTCGTCGGCAGTCGGGGTGTAGCGCGTGTCGGGCGGCGCAAGCGTGGCGTCGAGCACCCGAGAGTTCGCTTCAGACATCGGCCGACGACTCCCGCTTCGCGGACCGGCGACCGCCGACCCCTGCCCCATCGCGGCCTTTAGCGAGGATCAATCGGCGGAACAAGGGGTTGGAAACAAGGACTACGACGGTCGTTCACGGCCGGTGAAAGCCGGTCGGCGCGACCCGCGCCACGACCTCGGCAAGCGGCTCGACGACCGTCGCCATCCAATAGGCAGTGGCATGAATCAACGTCAGCGGGTCGGCAAGGATGCCGACGTGGCTGGCAAAGACGACGAGGTCGCCGCGTCGCCGCGCCGTCGGATCGACGCCCGCGAACGCGTCGCGCTGCTGGTCGGAATCGCGCGGGCAGGCGATCCCGCACGCGATCAGCGCCGCCTGCGTCAGCCCCGAACAATCGATCCCGTCGCGGGTGCGCCCGCCCCAGACATATGGAGTGCCGACGAAGCCGAGCGCGAGCGCGACGGGGTCGCCCGCCACGACCGCGATTTGCGCGATGTGGCGCTGGTGGACGTACCCGCCCGCCGCCGCGACGAAGCTCGCGCCCGCCGAAGCGACCGTCAGCCGCGCATTGAGCGGCAGTGTGCCGATCACCCGTGCCTTGATGTCGGGGGCGGCGAAGATCGTCGTGGTCGGGGCGACGACGACGTGCGTCGCGACGATCTGCGGCCCGAGCGCGCTCGCGCGTAACCAGCCGACGTAGCCGTCGTGGCGGCACTGCCCCCACGCCCAGCCGTGCGCCAGGTCGAATACGGTGAACGTCTCGCCGTAGATCAACGCGCTGACCGCGGCGGCGCCGTCGTCGGGGGTGGCGCGCAGCATCGCCGACGCGACGACGCCACGCATCGACACGCCGTCGGCGAAGCGCGGCGCGATAACGAGGCCGGCAAGCGCGATGTCGGCGAGATCGGGGCGGACGGCGTGGATTCGTCGGTCGAGCAGGCGCGAAGGCCCGGCGAGCTGCGCCTGCCTAGTGAGCGGTCCGGCGTCCGTTGCGCGTATCGTCATGCCCCTCCGTTCGCTCGATGAGTTCGGCGAACTCTTCGAGGAAGGCAAGACCCGTCGGCGTCTGCTCGACGAAAATGTTACGCAGGTCGCTGTCGTCCTTCTGCCGCCGCAGATAACCCAGCGCGCCGAGCGTGTTGAGCGCGCGGGTAACGACCGGCTTCGACACGTGCAGCCGCGCCGCGAGGCCGCGGACGGTATGCGGGCCGGGAATCAGGTAGACGACCATCAGCAGCGCCATCTGGCGGTTAGTCAGATCGGGTCGCGCCGACTGGACGTAATCGATCAGCGTGCCCATCCATGCCGACAGCGGCTGGGTGGTGATCGGGTTCGTGGCGGCGATACTCATCAAATAACCCTCGCGATCGGTTCGTGCCGTCGCCGGCGCGGACGTTCGACATGCGAGTTAACTGCTTAGGACGGTATGTTGTTTCATTGCGGGTGCGATTTTAGTCATTCGGTCGACCGAAGCGCCGCTCGATCATCGTCCAGACCGCGCGCAAACCGGTCGCCGCGCCGCCCTTCGGCCGACCCGGTTTTGCCGACGGGTTCCACGCGAACAGGTCGATGTGCGCCCACGGCGTCCCGGCGGCGACGAAGCGGTCGAGGAACAGCGCGGCGGTGATGCACCCGGCGAAGCCGCCCTCCCCCGAATTGTCGATGTCGGCGATGCCCGATTTGATCATGTCGCGGTACGGCGCCCACAGCGGGAGCCGCCACAGCTGATCGTGCGCGGCGATCCCGCCCGCAAGCAGGTCGGCGGCGAGTCCGTCGTCGTGGCTGAACAGCGCCGGCAGGTCGGGACCGAGCGCGACCCGCGCTGCTCCCGTCAGCGTCGCCAGGTCGAGCAGCAGGTCGGGCGCATCCTCCTGCGCCAGCGTCAGCGCGTCGGCGAGGATCAGCCGCCCCTCGGCATCGGTATTGCCAATCTCGACCGTCACCCCGGCGCGGGTTCGCAGCACGTCGCCCGGGCGGAAGGCGTTGCCCGCGATCGCATTCTCGACCGCCGGCACGATCAGCCGCAGGCGGACCGGCAGCCCCGCCCCCATCACCAGCCGGGCGAGCGCCAGCGCGTGCGCCGCCCCGCCCATGTCCTTC
>JBBSFF010000311.1:0-3087 GCA_038238995.1 Sphingomonadales bacterium | reverse complement strand
TTGCCCGCCGCCACCAGCTGACCGAGCAGCGTCGACGTCACCGATTTCGCCATCGACCACGAGATGAAACGGTTGTCCGGGCCGTACCCGCGCGCGTAGCGCTCGATCACCGGCTGGCCGTTCTGCAGCACCACGATCGCCCGCGTCTCGCCCATCGCCTTGTCGCCGAACAGCCGGTCGAGCGCCGCGTCGGCCGGGGTTTTTGCGAGCGACGGCCCGGCCAACAGGCCCGCCAGCAAAATCAGACTTGATCGCACGGCCCGCATCGCGTCAGCATTCCTCAAGTGGCCGATGATCGTAGTGGGGGCGTGGCCGTGAAGGCAAGAAATTGGTGGCTGATCTTCCTCGGTGGCATCGTCGTCGTCGGACTCGGCGGCGGCGCGTGGCTTCGGCACAGCCTCTACGGTCGCCGCGCCGACCTCGCCGCCGGCTATGTCGCGCATGTCGTCTGTTCGTGCCGCTACGTCGGCAACCGCGACATGAAATCGTGCGCGACCGACTTCGAGCCGGGGATGGAGATCGTCAAGATGTCCGACGACCCGGCGGCGAAGCGGATCACCGCGTGGGTGCCGCTGCTGGCGACGCACACCGCGACCTACACGCCCGAATACGGCTGCGCGCTCGACCGACGCTGACGGCTACAGCCAGCCGCGGTTCTTGAAGAACATGTAGGGCAGGATCGCCGAGCAGACCATGATGCCGAGCGCCATCGGGTAGCCGTAGTGGAAGTTGAGCTCGGGCATGTGTCTGAAGTTCATGCCGTAGATACTCGCGACGAGCGTCGGCGGCATGAAGATCACCGCCGCGACCGAAAAGATCTTGATGATCGCATTCTGCTCGATGTTGATCAGCCCGAGCGCGGCGTCGAGCAGGAAGGTGATGTTGCCGCCGAGGTAGCTCGCATGGTCGGTCAGCGACGACACATCCTTCGCTAGCCCGTCGAGGTGGTCCTTCGTTCCCTTCGGATCGAGCGTGGTGCCGAGGAAGCTGAGCAACCGGGCGAGGCTGACGCCGCTGACCCGCGATTTCGCGACGATGTCGTGCGCGTGGCCGATACGCACCAGCAGAACCTGGAGCGCGGCGTTGGTCATCCGCTGGCTTTTCGAACTGCCGCGCCGAAAGGTCGATTTCGAGATATTGTCCATCTCGGTCCCGACGCCCTCAAGGACGTCGGCCATGCGGTCGACGATTGCATCGAGCAGGTGGATCAGCGTCATCGTCGCGTCGGAACAAACCGCGCTTGACCGTTCGACGTGCGCCGCGAACAGCTCGAACGCCTTGGGCGCGGCATAGCGGATCGTCACGAGGTGCGTCGGGGTCAGGACGAACGACACCGCCGTCGTGATCGGCGTATCGTCGTTGATTCCGGCGAGCAGGCTGGCGATGACGACGATCGCCTCACCGTCCTCGTACAGGCGGCTCGACGGTTCGATCTCAAGCATGTCGTCGCGGGTCGGGACGGCAACGCCGAGAACTCGCTCGACGAACGCTTCCTCCGCCTTCGACGGGTCGAACAGGTCGAGCCAGACGATGCCGGGCGGCAGCGGCGCCGACGTCAGGTCGCCGTCGCACGTCACCCGCTTCTCGCCCGCCGAATAGAGGTGCAGCATCGGTCGACCTTGTCGTTACCGATTTGCCGCTATGGCGTCGGCGGTCCGCGCGCAAGCGCCGCGATCGATGAACATTCGGCGCGCCGCTGAACTTTGCCGCGAACCTCGTGTTGAAGCGGGGCA
Organism: Sphingomonadales bacterium; assembly: GCA_038238995.1. Lineage (GTDB taxonomy): Bacteria > Pseudomonadota > Alphaproteobacteria > Sphingomonadales > Sphingomonadaceae > Polymorphobacter_B. The sequence continues at coordinate 1,354 of JBBSFF010000311.1, read as the reverse complement.
ACCGAGGAGCTTGCCGATGACTACCTTCACCACGACCGACGGCACCGCGATCTATTACAACGATTGGGGCCAGGGGCGCGCGGTCGTCCTGATCCACGGTTGGCCGCTCGACGCCGATATGTGGTCGGAACAGGCGGTGTTCCTCGCCGAGCATGGCTACCGCGTTGTCGCCTACGACCGCCGCGGCTTCGGCCGGTCGAGCCAGCCGTGGACCGGCTATGATTACGACACGCTGAGCGACGACCTCGCCGGGCTGATCGACCACCTCGATCTGACCGACGTCACCCTCGTCGGCTTCTCGATGGGCGGCGGCGAAGTCGCGCGCTACCTCGGGCGGCACGGCGCGGCGAAAGTCGCCAAGGCGGTGCTCGTCGCGGCGGTGACGCCGTACCTGCTCAAGACCGATGACAACCCGACCGGGGTCGACCAAGCGGTGTTCGACGGCATGCTCGCCGGCATCAAGGAGGATCGCGCCAAGTTCTTCGTGGGTTTCGCCCAGGCGTTCTACGGCAACTCGATGCTCCGCAAGCGCGTCTCGGCCGAGCAACTCGCGTGGACGCAGCAGATCACGATGCTCGCCTCGCCGCGCGCAACGCTCGCGTGCGCCAAGGCGTTCGCGACGACCGACTTCCGCGCCGACATGGCGGCGTTCACGATGCCGACGCTCGTCATTCACGGTACCGCCGACGAAACCGTGCCGATCGACAGCTCGGGCCGGGTCGCGGCGCGGATGATCGCCGGATCGAAGCTGATCGAATATGACGACGAGCCGCACGGGCTGCACATGACCGCGAAGGACCGGCTCAACGCCGATCTGCTCGCCTTCATCGCCTAAGGTCGGGTTATCGGCGGCGGGGCTGTAACCTCGCCGCCAACGCCGCCGAACACCCTCGTGAACCCGTAACGAGGACCGACCCGATGCTCCGATCCGCCCTTCTCGCCGCCGCGCTGGTCGCGGCTCCGCTCGCCGCCCAGACGACCGATGCCGCGCACCCGACCGTTGTCGAACTTTACCAGTCGCAGGGCTGCTCGTCGTGCCCGCCCGCGATCAAGAACCTGAACGCGCTCGCCGACCGCCCCGACCTGCTGACGCTGACCTTCGCGGTCACCTATTGGGATCAGCTCGGCTGGAAGGACACCTTCGCCAGCGCCCAGCAGACCGCACGGCAATGGGACTATGCCCGCGCGTTCAAGCACGACCAGGTCTGGACCCCGCAGGTGATCGTCGATGGCCGGACCGATGTCGTCGGCGTCCAGCACGGCCAGATTGAGGGCGCGCTCAAGACGATCCGTCCGCGCGTCGGGCCCGACTTGACATTGACGAACGGCACGGTGGCGATCGGCGCGGGCACCG
>JBBSFF010000310.1:0-3119 GCA_038238995.1 Sphingomonadales bacterium | reverse complement strand
GGGTCAACTTGTCAGCGGCATTCTATCTCACCAAGGCGGTGGCCCCGGTCATGCGCGCGCGTGGCGGCGGCGCAATCGTTGTTGTCGGGTCTACCGCTGCAAAGACCATCGGCTATTTGAGCGGCGTCCACTACACCGCGTCGAAGGCGGGGCTATTGGCGTTTGCCCGCCACGCGGCGTTCGAACTTGGTCGCGATCGCATCCGCGTCAATACAATCCTGCCGGGGCCGATGGAGAATTCGATGCGTGTCCCGCATGCGCGCGCAAAAACCCCGGAGTCCATTGCGGACACCGGGGCGTCGCTGCCGCTAGGCGAAATGGTCAAGCCCGCCGACGTTGCGCTGGCCGCTCTTTACCTCTGCAGCCCCGCCTCAGCGATGCTGACTGGGAACGAATTATACGTCGATAGCGGGTGGCTGACAGGTTTCGGCTTCGACATCCGCCAATATTTCGAGCTGAGGGTCGAGTGATGGATAACGCCGCCGCAAAACCATCGGCCTCGAGCCCGTACATTCTCCTCGGGCTGCTGATGCTGCTCAACATCATGAACTACACCGACCGGTTGCTGTTGAAGAGCTTCGTCGTCGATGTGAAGAAGGATCTGGGGATTAGCTATTTTCAGTTCTCGCTGCTGACCGGACTCGCCTTTGCCGGGGTGTTCGCAGTTGCGATTCTACTGCTTGGGCCGCTGTCAGATCGCTATTCGCGAACCCGGCTGATCGCGGTCGGCCTTATCGTTTGGAGCGCGATGACAGCGGCGTCGGGGTTTGCTGCGTCGTTCGGTCATCTCGTCGTTGCGCGCGGCTTCGTCGCGATCGGCGAGGCGACATTCGCGCCCGCCGCCCTGTCACTGCTCGGTGATCGCTTCAAGGGCAGCCGACGGGGAACGGCGTTCGGCATCTATTATCTCGGACTGCCGATCGGGTCGTCGGTCAGTCTGTTCGCGGCGGGCTTTCTCGGACCGTCGATCGGCTGGCGCGGGACGTTCATGGTGCTGGGCGCCATCGGTATCGTCGCCGCGCTGATTCCGCTGTTCCTGCGCGATGTCCGCCCGGTTCTCGCGACAAAAATCCGGGGCGCGCTTGGCGCTGCGCAACGCCGGGACCTGTTCGCGACGTTGCGGACGACGCCCGAGCTGCGTTGGCTATTGCTCGGCGCGACGCTCGTCGTCTTCGCGCAGGGCGGCCTCGTTCTTGATCAAGCGTGGCTGGTCAAAGAGCGCGGTTATCAGGTCGCCGAAGCGCAGAAGATTTTCGGGCTGATCTACCTCGGCGGCGGCGTCGCCGGAGCGCTGCTGGGCGGCGCGGTCGGGGACTGGTCGTATCGCGCCTTGCGCGGCGGGCGAGCGATGGGGCTGGCGTATATCTATCTCGCGATGACGCCGCTGATCGTGATTTACCGCTACATGCCGCCACATTCGGTCGGGTTCTACGTTGTTGCTTTCGTCAGCGCGCTGTCGGTCATCATCCCGTTCGCCGCGATCAACGCGGCGGCGCAGGAATATGCCCCCGAACGCATCCGCGCGACGGTGACCGCCGCTGTGCTGGTGTGCACAACGATGCTCGGCGCGGCGCTCGGTAACATTGCCACCGGAGTCTTTGTCGATCATCTCGTCGCGACGGGATCGACCTCGGCGCTGACGACCGGACTGGTATGGAACGGCGCGGTATCGGTCCTTGGCATCCCATGCTTCGTAATGGCCGGGCGCCACTGGGCGCGGCGGGGCGAGCGCACCTAACGCGTTGGGTCTACTGCGACGCGGACGAGGGCCTTGCCGAAATTCTGCCCGCGCAGCAGCCCCTGAAACGCCGACGGCGCGGCAGCGAGGCCATCGGTGATATCCTCGCAGTACCTGATCGTACCCGCCGCGATCCAAGTCGCCATATCGACCAAGAAGCGCGGGCGAACCGCCTCAAAGTCACCGACGAGAAGGCCGCGCATCGTTGCCCGCTTGACCTGCATCTGGCCGAGCATCTCGATCAGGCTGTCGGGTCCCGGAGGCGCTTCGGTCAGGTTATATGCCGAGATGAAGCCGCAGACGATGATGCGCGCGTGCACCGCCGTCAGGCGCAGTGCGGTCTTGAACGTCTCGCCCCCGACATTCTCGAACAGCACATCAATACCGTCTGGACAGCCCGCCGCCATTTCCGCGTTGACGTCGGGACTGCGGTGATCGACGCACGCGTCGAAGCCAAGCTCATCGACGACATAGCCACATTTTTCAGGTCCGCCGGCGATGCCGACTACTCGGCAGCCGTGTGCCTTCGCGATTTGGCCGACCACCGAACCGACCGCGCCCGACGCCGCCGACACCACGACCGTCTGACCGGGCAGCGGCCGCCCGATTTCGATCAACCCCGCATACGCGGTTAACCCCGGCATCCCCATCACGCCAAGCGCGGTCGAAATCGGCGCAACAGCTGGATTGAGGCGGCGCAGGGCATCGCCGGACGCCGTCCAGTGCGACCGCCAGCCGCCCTGCCCGACGACATAGTCGCCGACTGCGAAGCGCGCGTCGTCGGAGGCGACGACGCGCCCGACGGTTCCGCCGACGATCGGGTCGCCGATCTTGACCGGCTGGGCACAGCTCGCTTGACCACTGATCCGTCCGCGCATGTACGGATCGAGCGACAGGTAAATTGTTTCGCATAGAGCCTCGCCTACGCGAGGCGGCATGACGATAAAATTTTCGAGGGTGAAATCGACGTCGCCGGGTTCACCCACGGGGTAGGCCGCCAGAATGATCTGTTCACCGCGCACGCGCCGCTCCCTGCTGTTGCCAAAGCACTTACCGCTCGGTAGGTTGGAAATCAAACGGGGAGGGTGCGCACGTTGATCGTCGCAGATCGTTTTATTGACGTCGAGCAAGGGCGCATCCGCGCGCGCGCTGACGGCGACCCCGCCAATCTACCGCTGGCGCTGATCAATATGGCGCAAACCAACTTGCTCGCGTGGGACGCGGTCGCGACGACGCTCGCGACACGGTTTCGAGTCATTCGCCATGATATGCGCGGGACGGGTGCGAGCGTCGCGACGTCGCTCTTCACCTTCGACCGCTACGCCGACGATCTTGCCGCGGTGTGCAATCATTTTGGCATCGCCCGCGCGGTTGTCATCGG
>JBBSFF010000309.1:0-3123 GCA_038238995.1 Sphingomonadales bacterium | reverse complement strand
CGGACGATCCCGGGGCTGGAAAAAGCCGAGTTCGCCCGGCTCGGCGGGCTGCACCGGAACACGTTCATCAAGTCGCCGGTGCTGCTCGATCAACAGCTTAGACTGCGCGCCGAGCCGCGGCTGCGCTTCGCCGGGCAGATCACCGGCTGCGAGGGCTATGTCGAAAGCGCCGCCGTCGGGCTGATCGCCGGGCGCATGGCGGCGGCCGAGGCTAACGGCCAGGTGCTCGATCCGCCGCCGCCGACGACCGCGATCGGCGCACTGCTCGGCCACATTACCGGCGGCGCGGCGGCCGACAGCTTCCAGCCGATGAACGTCAACTTCGGCCTGTTCCCGCCGCTGACGCCGCCGGTCCACAAGAGCCAGCGTAAACCGGCGATGGCGGCACGCGCCCGCGCCGACCTCGCGGCGTGGCTCGGCGAGCCCGAGCCCGCGCGCGACACGGCCTAGGTTTCGGCGGGTTCTTCGACCGCGGCGGCGGTCGGCGTCCCCGGCGGACACACCGCCTTGGTTCGCGGCTTGCGCTTGACCGCCGTCGTCGCGAACTCCTCGGGCGTCAGCTTCCCGTCGTGCGACACGTCCGCCGTGTCGAACTTGGCGATCGCCTTGACCGAATATTCGTCGAAGCTGAGCTTGCCGTCGTGGTTGATGTCGAGCTTGGCAAAGGCCTTTTTACGGCTGGCAAGATACTCATCGCGAACGATCGCGCCGTCCTTGTCCTTGTCATAGCGTGAAAATCGCTTCGCTTCACGGTCGGCGGGGGTCACGTCCGACACCGGCGCCACGAGCGGTGCGGCGGCGGCGCTGCCGGCGACCTCGGCGACCTGCGCCGCGGCGGGCGACGCGAAATGCATCGCCGCCGCCTGCGGCGCGCTTTGCCGCCACAGCACGACCGCGCAGATCATCAGCGCGACGACCACCGTCCCCGCCAACCATTTCGGTACAACCATTCTCGCCCCCATTCCGCCGCGCCGATACTGGCACAGGCGATCGCGCGTGTCAGCGCCCGGTCGCGACTTGCCACAGCAGTTGCGCCTGCCGCGCGACGCCGCCCGGCACACCACCGGAACGCCCGCCGAGCGCCCGCGCGACATCGGCGACCGCGAACGCGGCGAGCGCCGCCAACGGACGGAGTGCCGGGGTGAGCTTGGCCGGAACCGGCTCGACCGCGATCCGCCGCGCATCGTCGGGATCGACCGGCGGTGCCTTGACGCCGGGGCGTACCAGCTGCCCGAGCGCCCACACCCGACCAAGCGCGCGCGCCGACGGCTGCGCCACCCCGAGCACCGTCGCGCAGGCACCGAACAACGTCCCCCCGCGCCGGTCGAGATGATCGTCGAGCGCCTGGTCCGCGAGCCGTTGGTCGATCAGCAACGACAGGAACGCGTCTTCGAGCGGTTCGAGCGCCTGCCCCGTGACCCCAAGCGGCAAGGCATGAGCGGCGAGTGCCGCGAGCACCGGCTGTGCCGGTGGCGGTGCGGTATCGAGCCGCGTCAGCGCCTCGCGCCACCACGCCAGCCGGATCTCGCCAAGCATCGCCTCGGTCGTCGTCGCCACCACCCCGGCCAGCTCAAGATCGAGCGCGTGGAGCGCGAACAACGCCGGGCGGACAGCGGCGGGGGCGTAGAGCGTCGCCAGCCAGCGATCGCGGTCGCGATCGTGGACGAGATCGGCGCAATAGTCCGCCGACACCGCTACCGCGTCAGCCGCTTGTACGTCAGCTTCGTCGGGCGATCCGCCGCGTCGCCCATGCGCGCATGCTTGTCGGCCTCGTACGCCTCGAAATTGCCTTCGAACCATTCGACGTGGCTGTCGCCTTCGAAGGCGAGGATGTGCGTTGCCAGCCGGTCGAGGAAGAAGCGATCGTGGCTGATGACAACCGCGCATCCGGCGAACGATTCGAGCGCTTCTTCCAGCGCGCGCAGCGTCTCGACGTCGAGATCATTGGTCGGTTCGTCGAGGAGCAGGACGTTGCCACCCTGAACGAGCATCTTCGCCATGTGAACGCGGTTGCGCTCACCGCCCGATAGCTGCCCGACCTTCTTCTGCTGGTCGGCCCCCTTGAAGTTGAACGCGCCGACGTACGCGCGGGTCAGCACCTCGTTCTTGCCGAAGTAGAACTTTTCCGCCCCGCCCGAGACCTCCTCCCAGACATTGTGTCCCGAATCGAGCGCGTCGCGCGACTGGTCGACATAGCCGAGCTTGACGGTGTCGCCGATGCGGATCGAGCCTTCGTCGGGGGCTTCCTGCCCGGTGATCATGCGGAACAGCGTCGTCTTGCCCGCCCCGTTCGGCCCGATCACGCCGACGATACCGCCCGGGGGCAGGCTGAAGCTGAGGTTGTCGATCAGCACCCGGTCGCCGAAGCTCTTGGTCAGGTTCTTCGCCTCGATTACCGTGTTGCCGAGGCGTTCGGGGATCTGGATGAGGATCTGCGCCGAGCCGAGGCGACGGTTCGCCTGCTTCTCGACGAGGTCGTCGAACGCCTGGATGCGCGCCTTCGACTTGGTCTGGCGCGCCTTCGGGCTCGACCGGATCCACTGGAGCTCGTCACGGATCGCCTTTTCGCGGCTTTCGTCCTCGCGGCTTTCCTGCGCCATCCGCTTGACCTTGGCTTCGAGCCACGCCGAGTAATTGCCCTCGAACGGGATGCCCTTGCCGCGGTCGAGTTCGAGCACCCACTTCACCACATTGTCGAGGAAGTAGCGGTCGTGGGTGACGAGGATGACGCAGCCGAGATAGTCCTGCAGGTGCTTTTCGAGCCACTGGACGCTTTCGGCGTCGAGGTGGTTGGTCGGCTCGTCGAGCAGCAGGATGTCGGGCTTTTCGAGCAGCAGCTTGCACAGCGCGACGCGGCGCTTCTCGCCACCCGACAGCTTTTCGACCGACGCCTCACCGGGAGGGCAGCGCAGCGCGTCCATCGCGATCTCGAGCTGGTTGTCGAGCGTCCAGCCGTCGACGGTGTCGATCTTTTCCTGGAGGACACCCATCTCCTCCATCAACGCGTCGAAGTCGGTCGTGTCGGTCGGTTCGCCCATCTCGGCGGCGATCGCGTTGAAACGGGCGACCATGTCGGCGACCGGGCGGACGCCGTCGGTGACGTTCTCGCGCACCGTCTTGGCT
>JBBSFF010000308.1:0-3163 GCA_038238995.1 Sphingomonadales bacterium | reverse complement strand
CCCGCGACCGCGTCGGCGGTCAGCAATCGGCGCCCGTCGTGGCGCAGCTCGAACGCCACCCCCGGAGTCGCCATCGCCAGCCGCCGGACGACGTCGACGCACGCGCCGAGCTCGGAGCGTTCGGACTTGAGGAACTTGCGCCGCGCCGGGACCTGCGCGAACAGCCCCTCGACCGTCACCGTCGTCCCCGCCGTGCGTGGCCCCGGGCCATCGGCGACGACGCGGCCATGATCGATCGTCAGCACCCAACCCTCTCCCGCAGCGGTCCGGCTGGTCAGCGTCAGCCGCGCGACGCTCGCGATCGACGGCAGCGCCTCGCCGCGAAAGCCGAGCGTCGCGATTCGAGACAGGTCGCCGTCGGGCAGCTTCGACGTCGCGTGGCGTTCGACCGCGAGGCGCATCTCGCCCGCGTCCATCCCCGACCCGTCGTCGGCGACCGACAGATAGTCGACCCCGCCCGCGGCCAGCTCGACGACGATCCGCCGCGCCCCCGCGTCGATCGCGTTCTCGACGAGTTCCTTGAGCGCCGATGCCGGTCGCTCGACGACCTCGCCGGCCGCGATCTGGTTGACGAGCTGGTCGGGCAGGCGGCGGATGGTCAGCGCTTGATCCTAACGAGGTGTAAAGAATTCCGACGATTTTTACGGTTCGAAAAGCGTGATCGCGATCTGCACCGATTCTAAAATGTTTCTAACTCACTAACATATCCGGATTATTATTTTCTCCGTCACTTGGTACATTCCTTGCACGAAGATTACCTGCAGATGAATTTCTGACCCTAGTCTATCGGAGTGAATCGATGATCAAGACGCTTGTGGCCATTGCCGCCGTGCTTCTGGCCGTTCCGGCCATCGCCGGACCGAACCTCGTCGTCAACGGCGGATTCGAAACGACAACCGTCGGCACCGACCATCAGGTCGTCGGCACGACCGACCTTCCCGGCTGGACGCTCGACCCGTCGATCGGCCGCTATGCTTATGTCTACGACGCCGATGCGGCGACGACCTATCCCTTTTCCTATGATGGCGGTGGCGGACCCGGGCCGGACGATCGCCGGCTGGCGGCGAGCTTCGGCGGCGTCAGCCCGACCGGCGGCAACTTCTTCGGCGTCGACGCCGATCAGACCTACGGCACGCCGCTCTCGCAGACGATCAACGGCCTCGTCATCGGCCAGCGGTATGTGGTCAGCTTCGATTGGGCGGCGACGCAGCTGCGCAACCGCTTCGGCGATACGACGAACCAGTGGATCGTTAGCCTCGGCAGCGAAACGCAGTCGACTCCAGTCGTCAACGTTGGCAGCCAAGCGTTCCTCGGCTGGTATTCGGAGAGCTTCACCTACACCGCGACCGCAACGAGCGAAGTCCTGAACTTCCTCGCCAACGGCACGCCCGACGGCCTGCCGCCGTTCGCGCTGCTCGACGGCGTCTCGCTCAACGCGGTTCCCGAGCCCGCGGCGTGGGTGCTGATGATCGCCGGTTTCGGGCTCGTCGGCGTCGCGTCGCGCCGTCGCCGGGTGACCGTCGCCGCGTAAGCCGTTGCGCCGGGACGACCGATTCGGGCGGGCGGAGCGATCCGTCCGCCCTTTTCGTGTGTCGCGGTCCTTGCCCAACCGCCCCCTGCCCGCCTAAAGCGCATGCAGGTGCGGCGCGACGCGCGCCGTGCACCCTCGGGACCCGGTCATCGCCCTTATGTCGATTTTCAGCCGCATGTTTTCGTTCCTGTCGCAGGATATGGCGATCGACCTCGGCACTGCGAATACGCTGGTCTACGTCCGCGGGCGCGGGATCGTGCTCAACGAACCCTCGGTCGTCGCGATCGAGACGATCAACGGGCGCAAGACGGTGAAGGCGGTCGGCAACGACGCGCGGCTGATGATGGGCAAGACGCCCGGCACGGTCGAATGCATCCGGCCGCTGCGCGACGGCGTGATCGCCGACATCGACGTCGCCGAGCAGATGATCAAATATTTCATCGGCAAGGTGCACACGTCGAAATTCCCGCGCTTTCCCGAAATCGTCATCTGCGTGCCGTCGGGGTCGACCTCGGTCGAAAAGCGCGCGATCCGCGACGCCGCGAACAACGCCGGGGCGAGCGCGGTCTATCTGATCGAGGAGCCGATGGCGGCGGCGATCGGCGCGGGGATGCCGGTGACCGAACCGATCGGCAGCATGGTCGTCGACATCGGCGGCGGCACGACCGAGGTCGCGGTGCTGTCGCTGCGCGGCCTCGCCTACACTACGAGCGTCCGCGTCGGCGGCGACAAGATGGACGAGGCGATCGTCAGCTACGTCCGCCGCAACCATAATCTGCTGATCGGCGAGATGACCGCCGAGCGGATCAAGAAGTCGATCGGCATCGCCCGTCCGCCCGCCGACGGGGTCGGGCGGACGATGGAGATCAAGGGCCGCGACCTGATGAACGGCGTGCCGAAGGAAATCACGATCAACCAGGCGCAGATCGCCGACGCGCTCGCCGAGCCGGTGTCGGCGATCGTCGAGGGCGTTCGCCTCGCGCTCGAGAATACCCAGCCCGAACTCGCCGCCGACATCGTCGACCAGGGGATCGTCCTGACCGGCGGCGGCGCGCTGCTGCTCGAGTTGGCCGACGTGCTGCGCGAGGCGACCGGGCTGCCGGTCACCGTCGCCGACGACCCGCTGACCTGCGTCGCGCTCGGCACCGGCCGCGCGCTCGAGGACCCGATGTACCGCGGCGTCCTGACCACCGCCTGAGCTTGGGCCCGGGAGCCCCGCCGTGGACTGGCCGCCGCAGCGCCGGACATCGTACGCGCGGCGCGAGCAGAACCTCGCGCTGATCGGCACGTTCGTCACCGGCGCGGTGATCGCGGTCGCGGTGCTGCTGCTCGTGCTGAGCAAGGTCAACCCGGCGTACACTACCCGGCTGCGCGGCGGCGCGATCGACATCGTCGCGCCGTTTTGGGCGACGGTTCGCGCGCCGTTCGACTGGCTCGGCGGCGCGACGGATACGATCGGCGAGTATATCGCGACCGTGCCGCGCAACCGCGTGCTGACCGCCGACCTCGCGCGCGCGCGGCGCGACCTGCAGGACCGCGACCGCGCGGGGGCCCATAATATAGCGCTGAACAAAAAGCTCCACCTCATCCCGCCGCGCGCCGGAGTCGTGGCCCGCGCGCGCGTCGCCGGGG
>JBBSFF010000307.1:0-3214 GCA_038238995.1 Sphingomonadales bacterium | reverse complement strand
GGCCCCGTTCGGCGGCTACAAGCAGTCGGGCAACGGCCGCGAATGGGGTGACCACGCCTTCGCCGAGTTCCTCGAGGTCAAGTCGATCCTCGGCTGGGGCGCGATGGAGGCGGCGGAATAGGGCGGTACGCTTCCCCTCTCCCCGTGAGGGAGAGGGGCGGCGAGCAAAGCGAGCCGGGGTGAGGGTGCGTGCCACACAGACCGAACTACGACGCACCCACCCTCGTCCCCCGCGCCCGCGTCCTGCGCGCCGACGCTACGCCTGCCGAACGCGACCTGTGGCAGATCGTCCGCGGCGGCAAGCTCGGCCTGCGCTTTCGCCGCCAGCAGCCGATCGGCCCGTTTATCGTCGACTTCTACTGCGCGGAAGTCGGGTTGGTCGTCGAGCTGGATGGGGCTGGGCACGCCGAGCGGGCGGATTATGACGACCGTAGGACGCGGTGGCTGGAGGCGAACGGACTGACGGTGCTCCGGTTCGACATGCCGAGGTGATCGAGCGCCCTCAGCAGGTTTATATCCGCATCATGACTGCCACCCGCTCCCTCACCCTGGCGCGTGAAGAACGCGCCGTCCCTATCCCTCAAGGGGAGAGGGAAGTCGGAGAATAAGAGATGATCCAAACCCCCATCTGCTCGCTCCTCGGCGTCGAGCATCCGATCCTGCTCGCTGGGATGGGCGGGGTCGCCTACGCCGAGGTGTGCGCGGCGGCCAGCGAAGCGGGCGGGTTCGGGTCGCTCGGAATGGCCGGGCTGTCGCCCGAACGCATCCGCCAGCAGATGCGCCGGGTGCGCGAGCTGACCGACAAGCCGTTCGGGGTCGACCTGCTCACCGCGCAGCCCGAGACGCTGACCGCGTCGGTCGACGTCATCATCGCTGAAGGCGCGACGGCGTTTATCGCCGGGCTCGGCGTACCGGTCGCGATCATCGATCAGCTGCATCAGGCGGGCATCGTCGTGATGTGCATGGCGGGGTCGGTGCGGCACGCGGTCAAGGCGGCGGCGGCGGGCTGCGACGTCGTCATCGCGCAAGGGACCGAGGCGGGCGGGCATACCGGCACCGTTGCGAGCGTCGCGCTGTGGCCGCAGGTCGTCGACGCGGTCGACGTGCCGGTGATCGCGGCGGGCGGCCTGTTCGACGGGCGCGGACTCGCGGCCGCGCTCGCGTTCGGGTGTCAGGGGGTGTGGCTGGGGACGCGCTTCATCGCGAGCGTCGAGGCGCACGCGGGGCAGGCGTACAAGGACGCGATCCTCGCGATGAGCGAAAGCGATACCGTTGTCAGCCGCGCCTTCACCGGCAAGACGCTCCGCGCGATCGCCAACGACACGACGCGCGAATGGGCGAACAAGGAGCCGCTGCCGTTCATGGCGCAGGTGGCGCATTCGGCGCGCAACAACCTGCTCGGCCCGATTGCCGGGGTGGTCGACGACGTCGATCCGGCGACGCAGTGCCTCGCGGCGGGACAGGGCGGCGGGGCGATCACCGAGATCCTCACCTGCGCCGAGATCGTCGCGCGGACGATGGCCGAAGCCGAGGCGACGATCGCGCGGCTGGGGCGGCTCTAGGTGACCCGCTTTGGCTCGGCGATCATCGACGGCGCGCGGCGCGCGGCCTCCCCCGGCGTCGTTCCCGGCGGCGCGATGCCGGCGTCGACGACCCCGGCGGCGGCAGCGTGGATCGCCTTGCGGATGCGCGGATAGGTGCCGCAGCGGCAGATGTTGGTGATCTCGGCGTCGATTTGCTCGTCGGTCGGGTGGGGCGTCGCCTTGAGCAGGGCGGCGACCGCCATGATCATCCCCGACTGGCAATAACCGCATTGCGGGACTTGTTCAGCGATCCACGCCGCCTGGACGATGTGGCTGCGGTCGGCCGACAGGCCCTCGATCGTCGTGACGAAGGCGCCCTCGATCTCGCCGATGGTCGTCTGGCACGACCGCTTGGCGACGCCGTCGATGTGAACGGTGCACGCCCCGCATAGCCCGGCCCCGCAACCGAACTTGGTTCCGGTCAGGTTCGACGCGTCGCGCAACGCCCACAGCAGCGGCGTGTCGGCCGGGAGCAGATAGTGGACGGGGTTGCCGTTGACGGTGAACTTGGTCATCGTCGGATGATATACTCTGGGGAGAGCGCGGGTGGAACTGGAGACTTTGACGCTGGCTGTTGCCGCCGGTATCGCCACCGTGACGCTGACGCGCGGCGCGCGGCTCAACACAATGACCAAGGCGTTCTGGGCCGACGTGCCGACCGCCTTCGCCGCGATCGACGCCGATCCGAGCGTCCGCGCCGTCGTCGTCGCCTCGACCGGCAAACACTTCACCGCCGGACTCGATCTTGGTTGGGCGGGGCAGTCGCTGATGGGGTCCGACGTCGACGCCGGCCGCGCGCGCGAAGCCTTCCGCCGCCACGTGCTCGTGCTCCAGGAGACGTTCAGCGTCGTCGACCGCTGCCGGGTGCCCGTCATCGCCGCCGTTCAGGGGGGCTGCATCGGCGGCGGGGTCGACCTTGTCACCGCATGCGACCTGCGCGTCGGGACGGCGGACTGCTTTTTCACGGTGCAGGAGATCAACCTCGCGATCGTCGCCGACGTCGGTACTCTCCAGCGCATTCCCCATCTGCTGCCGCAGGGGCTGATCCGCGAACTCGCCTATACCGGGCGGCGCTTCGGCGCGGCTGAGGCGAAGCACTGGGGCTTTCTCAACCGGGTCGAGCCCGACCACGCCGCCGCGCTCGCTTCGGCGCACGCCTTGGCGACCGAGATCGCCGCCAAGTCGCCGCTGGCGATCACTGGCATCAAGGCTGTGCTCAACCACGGCCGCGACGCGACGATCGCGCAGGGGCTCGATTATGTCGCGACGTGGAACGCGGGCATGCTTCAAGGCGGCGACCTGCGCGAGGCGATGCGCGCGCAGATGGCGAAGGCCGCTCCGGAGTTCGCCGATCTCGTCGCCTAGTCCCGATGCCGCAGTGCGGCAGTTGCGCGCTTGCCGGTCGAAACCCCTCGGCATATAGAGCCGTGTAATGTGCCAAGGTCGTCGTACCGGGCGCTGTCAGACAAGTCTTGCGAAGGGCGATGATGCGCGCGACCGTTAAGCTGGTATCGGCGATGACCGGGTTGGTCCCGGCCATCCTCCGCGCGCAGGACGCCGCGTCGTCGGTCGCCGCCGCGCCGGTCGTGCCGGTGACGACGACCGCGATGCCCGCCGCCGTCGCCGTCGTG
>JBBSFF010000306.1:0-3222 GCA_038238995.1 Sphingomonadales bacterium | reverse complement strand
GACGCACGATCACGGCCTCGATTACCGGTTGACCAAAGCGGCGCTGACGCGCGCGCCGACCGCGTTCGTCGGGCTGATCGGCTCGACGACCAAGCGCGCACGCTTCATTGCGCACCTCGACCGTGACGGGGTCGCGGCGACTGCACAGGCGCGGCTAACCTCGCCGATCGGGCTCGGCGGCATCGGCGGCAAGGAGCCCGACGTCATCGCCGTCGCGACGCTCGCGCAGCTGCTCCAGCTTCCGGTCCCCGCGTGACGGTCCACGCCTTTCGCGGCGAACTCCTGTCGGTCGCGCGCGACCCGCGCGCCGACCCGCACGCGGTGCGCCACGAGCCCGACGGGCTGCTGATCGTCGAGGACGGCATCGTCGTCGCGCGCGGCCACCACGCCAACCTCGCCGCGCGCTTCGCCGACGTTCCCGTCGAAGCGCTTCCCGGCCTGATCGTCCCCGGCTTCGTCGACGCGCACGTCCATTACCCACAGGTCGACCGCATCGCCTCGCACGGCGCGCAGCTGCTCGACTGGCTCGACCGGCACATCTACCCCGCCGAAGCGGCGTTCGCCGATCCGGTCCATGCCGCGCGCGTCGCCGCCGCCTTCCTCGACGAGTGCCTCCGCCACGGCACGACGAGCGCGCTCGTCTTCGCCACCGTCCACGCGCATTCGGTCGATGCGCTGTTCGCCGCCGCCGCCGAGCGCGCGATGCGGATCGTGTCGGGCAAGGTGCTGATGGACCTCGGCCCACCGGGGCTCGCCGATACTGTCGCGACCGCGCGCGCCGAGACCGAGGCGCTGATCGCGCGCTGGCGCGGGCGCGGGCGGCTCGGCTACGCGGTAACCCCGCGCTTCGCGCTGACCTCGTCCGACGCGCAGCTCGAAGCGGCGGGCGCGCTGCTCGCGGCGCATCCCCACGTCCTACTCCATACCCACCACGCCCAGAACGTCGCCGAGTGCGCCGCCGTCGCCGCGCGCTTCCCGGACGCCCGCGACTATCTCGACGCCTACGACCGCTTCGGGCTGGTCGGGCCGCGATCGGTGTTCGCGCACGGCGTCCATCTGCCCGACCGCGCCTGCGCCCGGCTGGCCGACAGCGGTGCGGGTATCGCGGTGTGTCCGAGCTCGAACCTGTTCCTCGGCTCGGGCGTGTTCGACTTCGGCCAGGCCGACCGCCACGGCGTCCGCCTCGGCCTCGGCAGCGACATCGGCGCGGGAACGTCGTTCTCGCTGCTCCACACCGCGGGCCTCGCGTATCAGGTCGCGCTCGCGCGCGGCGACGCGCTCGATCCGTTCCGCGCGCTGTACCTCGCGACGGCGGGGAGCGCGGCGCTGCTCCACATCGACG
Source organism: Sphingomonadales bacterium (assembly GCA_038238995.1). Taxonomy (GTDB): domain Bacteria; phylum Pseudomonadota; class Alphaproteobacteria; order Sphingomonadales; family Sphingomonadaceae; genus Polymorphobacter_B. The sequence continues at coordinate 1,880 of JBBSFF010000306.1, read as the reverse complement.
ACCGGGTCGGCGGGCTCGAGCCGGGGCAGGAGGCCGATTTCGTCGTCCTCGACCCCGCCGCGACGCCGCTGCTCGCGCGGCGGACGGCCGGGGCGAGCCTGCCCGAACGCCTGTTCGCGTTCCAGATCCTCGCCGACGACCGCGCGGTCGCGGCTACCTATGTCATGGGGACGCTGGTATGGGACCGCGACGCGCGCCGCTTTGCCAGGGCCGACCGATGACCGATCTCGACGCCTTCATCGTCGGCCTGCCCAAGGCCGAGCTCCACCTCCACATCGAGGGCAGCCTCGAACCCGAGCTGATGGTCGCGCTCGGCGTGCGCAACGGCGTCGCGATCCCCTACGCCAGCGTCGACGAGGTTCGCGCGGCGTACGCGTTCGGTAACCTGCAGGACTTCCTCGACATCTATTACGCCGGGGCCGACGTGCTGCGGACGCAACAGGATTTCGCCGACCTCGCTACCGCTTATTTCGACCGCGCGGCGGCCGACGGCGTCGTCCACGCCGAGATCATGTTCGACCCTCAGACGCACACCGCGCGCGGCGTACCGTTCGCCGCCGTGATCGAGGGACTGCTCGCCGGCATGGCGGCGGCGGCGGCACGCCACGGCATCACCAGCTGCCTGATCCTGAGCTTCCTCCGCCACCTCAGCGAGGCCGACGCGTTCGCGACGCTTGGCCAGGCCGAACCGTGGCTCGACCGGATCACCGCCGTCGGCCTCGATTCGTCCGAAGTCGGCCATCCGCCCGAAAAGTTCGCGCGCGTCTTCGCCGCCGCTGCCGCGAAGGGGCTGCGGCTGACCGCGCACGCCGGGGAGGAGGGGCCGCCCGACTATGTCGCGCAGGCGCTCGATGTCCTGCACGTCGAGCGGGTCGACCACGGCAACCGCGCGCTCGAGGACGCGGCGCTGGTCGACCGGCTGGTGCGCGACGGCACGACGCTGACCGTCTGCCCGTTGTCGAACCTCAAGCTGTGCGTCGTCGGGCGGATCGAGGACCACCCGATCGCCGCGATGCTCCGGCTCGGGCTGCGCGCGACGATCAACTCCGACGACCCGGCGTATTTCGGCGGCTATGTCGCCGACAATTACCGCGCAGTGGCGGCGCTCGACGGGCTCGACCGCGACGACCTCGTGACGCTCGCGCGCAACAGCATCCTCGGATCGTTCATGCCTGCTTCGCGGATCGACCGGCACCTCGACCGCCTCGACGCGTTCGTGGCGGCCAACGCATGACGATTCGCCTGATCTGCCTCGATGCCGACGACACGCTGTGGCACAACGAGCGGCATTTCTCGGCGACCCGTGAGGCGATGCTCGCCCGGCTCGCGCCGTTCGCCACCACCGAGGTCGGCCGCGTCGCGCTCGAGGAGTGCCAGCAGCGCAACATGCGGCTGTACGGCTACGGCGCGAAAAGCTTCACGCTGTCGATGATCGAGACGGCGGCGGAACTCGGCGGCGACGCCGTGTCGGCGGCGATGCTCCACGAAATCCTCGACGCCGGCCGCGCGCTGCTGTCGTTTCCCGTCGAACTCTTCGACGACGTCGCCGACACCGTCGACCGGCTCGCGCGGCAGGCGCGCGTCGTGCTCGTGACCAAGGGCGACCTGCTCCACCAGGAGATGAAGCTCGCCTCGTCGGGGCTCGGCGACCGCTTCGGCGGGGTCGAGATCGTCAGCGACAAGACCGCCGAAACCTTCCGCCGTATTTTCGTCCGCTACGGCGTCGCCGCGCACGAGGCGATCATGGCGGGGGATTCGCTCCGGTCCGACGTCGTCCCCGCACTCGCCGCCGGGGCGTGGGCGGCGTTCGTGCCGCAGCCGCTGCACTGGTCGCACGAAGTCGTGGGCCCGGCCCGCGCCCCCCCCCCCGTCCCCCCCCG
>JBBSFF010000305.1:0-3237 GCA_038238995.1 Sphingomonadales bacterium | reverse complement strand
CAGCAATGGTTGCTCGATTTCGGCAAGGACGCGGTCGTACAGCCCGTCGGGCGGAAGCTCGCTGCCGAACATCGCCAGATAGCGCGCAAGATGCAGCTCGACCGAGGCCGCGAGGCCGTCGCTGCCCACCGCATCGGGGATCGCCACTGCCGCGACCGCTTCGCCGTCGAGGCCGTCGGTCACGGCCGCCTCGCCGATCGTGTCGCCGCGGGTCAGTGCCGCGAGCCGCCGCATCAGATTTTCGAGTTCGCGGACATTGCCGGGCCAACTATGCCGCTGGATCGCCTCGATCGCGGTGGGATCGAGCGCCTTGCGCGGCAGGCCTTCGGCAGCGGCGCGGTCGAGGAAGTGGCGCGCGAGGACCGGAATGTCGTCGATTCGCGCGCGAAGCGGTGGCAGCCTGAGCGGGATGACGTTGAGCCGGTAGAACAGGTCCTCGCGAAACCGACCCGCGTCGATCAGGCGGCGCAGGTCCTGGTTCGTCGCCGCGACGATGCGGACGTCGGCGCGCTGGACCCGCGCGCTGCCGACAGCGGTAAAGTCACCCGACTGCAGCACGCGCAGCAGTCGCGTCTGCGCGTCGATCGGCATGTCGCCGATCTCGTCGAGGAACAGCGTACCCCCCTGCGCTTGCTCGAAGCGCCCGCTCGCACGCGCCGCCGCACCGGTGAAGGCGCCGCGTTCGTGACCGAACAGCTCGGATTCGATCAGTTCGCGCGGGATCGCCGCCATGTTGACCGCGACGAACGGCTCGCGGCGGCGCGGTCCGAGATCGTGGATAGCGCGCGCGACCAGCTCCTTGCCGGTCCCCGATTCGCCCAGGATCATCACCGTCAGTGACGTCGGCACGACCCGCGCGATCGTGCGATAAACCTCCTGCATCGGGGCCGAGCGCCCGATCAGCGGCATGTCCTCGCCGAGCGTGTCGTCGCCACTGATCCCCGGCTCCGCCTGCAGCGCGCTCGCGACGGCGCGGGTCAGTTCATCGAGGTCGAACGGCTTGGGCAGGTAATCGAACGCCCCCTGCTCGGTCGCGCGGACGGCGGTCGAAAGTGTATTCTGCGCGCTCATGACGATGACCTTGAGCCCCGGACGGCGCTCGATGATCCGCGGGACGGCGTCGAGGCCGTTGCCGTCGGGGAACATCACGTCGGTGATGACGACGTCGCCGACGCCCTCGTCGACGAGCCGCCACAGCCCCGCCGCCGATTCGGTCGTGCGGACGAGATAGCCGTCGCGGGTCAAGGCACGGCGGACGACGGTGCGGATCGCCGTATCATCGTCGGCAACGAGGATCGTGCGGGGCGTGGTCATGATCCGTTCGACGACGCCATCGGCAGCAACACGCGCATGATCGTCCGCGGCGGGTCGGTCGCCCGCTCGTATTCGACGATCCCGCCATGGTCGTCGATGATCTTGGCAACGAGCGCGAGGCCGAGCCCGCCACCGGCGCGCTTCGACGACACGAACGGCTCGAACATGTGGCGCGCGACCTCGCCCGCCCCGGCCCCGGTATCGATGACGCAGACCTCGAGCGGCAGCGACACCCGCTCGCCCGACCCCTTCGCCGCCACGCGCATGCCGTGCCGATATGCGGTCGTCAGGGTGATCTCGCCCGCAGTTCCGCCGGCGACGACGATCGCCTCGACGGCATTTTTCACGAGATTGAGAAACACCTGGACGAGCGCGTCGCGGTTGCCCGCGACCGGCGGCAGCGACGGATCGTAACGTTCGCGGATGGCGATGCCGCCCGCAAAGCCGGACTCGGCGACGCGGCGGACATGACCGAGCACGGAATGGATATTCTCGGCCGATTTGGCCACCGGGCGCGTGTCGGTGAACCCCTCCATCCGATCGATCAACGCGGCGACGCGGTCGACCTCGTCGCGGATCAATTCGGTCAACTCGCGCGCTTCGGGATCGGCGGTGGCGGCGAGCAACTGCGCCGCGCCGCGGATGCCCGACAGGGGGTTCTTGATCTCGTGCGCGAGCATCGCCGCGACGCCGATCGCCGACAGCGCCGCCCCCTGATTGACCAGCTGCCGGTCGCCGAGGGTGGCGGCGGGGCGCAGATGGAAAGCGACGATCGTCCAGCCCGGTGCATCGGTCAGCGGGGTGACGAAGACATCGACGCGAAGCGATCGACCGCCAATAAAGACAAGCTCGACATCGAACGCGGCGATGTCGCCGTCGAGTTCGCGCCCATCGCCGACAAGGGCGATCAACGGCGACCCGTCGACCAATCCGCTCGCCCACCCGCGCTCGCGCAGCGACGACTGGCTGGCATTGAACATCGTCTCGGCGGCGGCATTCGCGGTTACCAGCGCACCGCCCGGCCCCAGGACGATGACCGGGATCGGCAACGCCGCGAGCAGGTCGACCGGCGGCAGCTCGACCGTCGGTTTCGCCTTCGCCGCGCGCCGCCGCAGGGGGAAGACGCTCATGCCGCCAGTCGGTCGGGGACAAGCTGGGCGGGCTCGGCGATCAACGGCGCGTAGAAGTCGCCGACCATCGCCAGGACGCGGAGCGGATCGTCCTGCTGGTTGACCACGTTGCGAAACTCGGCCGAACCGGGCAACCCCTTGGTGTACCAGCCGAGGTGCTTGCGCATCAAATTGACGCCGATGACGCTGCCATAATGGTCGAGCATCGCCGCGTAATGCTCGACGATCACGGCATATTGTTCGGCGAGGCAAGGGTCGGCGAGCCGCTTCTCGGTGGCGAGGTAGTGCAACGCCTGGCCGAGCAGCCACGGCTTGCCGTAAGCCCCGCGCCCGATCATCACTGCGTCCGCCCCGCTCGCGTCGAGCGCGGTATCGACGTCGTCGAGGGTGCAGATGTCGCCGTTGACGACGACCGGAATCCGCACTGCGTCCTTCACTCGGCGAACGAAACCCCAATCGGCGGCACCCTTGTATAGCTGGCACCGCGTCCGCCCGTGGACCGCGATCAGGTGAACGCCGAGATCCTCGGCGATCCGCGCGAGTTCTGGGGCGTTGAGGCTGGCGTGGTCCCACCCCATCCGCATCTTGAGCGTCACCGGCACGTCGACCGCCGCCACGGTTGCGGCGATCAGCGCGGTCGCGAGCGGCAGATCGCGCATCAACGCCGACCCGGCGTGGCCGTTTACGACCTTCTTGACCGGACAACCCATGTTGATGTCGATGATCGCCGCGCCGCGGTCGGCATTGAGCTTTGCCGCCTCCGCCATGACGCGCGGCTCGCACCCGGCGAGCT
>JBBSFF010000304.1:0-3254 GCA_038238995.1 Sphingomonadales bacterium | reverse complement strand
CGACCGCGACGGCGGCGGCGGGCGTGCCGGGGATCAGGCACGCGGTGGCGACGCTGACCGCGCCGAGGACGCCGATCGACGCGTGCGCGCGGCGCGGGATGAAGCTCCGCACCGTCACCGCACCGCCGCCGCGCGGGGGGGCGACGAGCATCATCTTCGGCACCGTTTTGTCGGCGACGTCGCCGAGGTTCATGCGCGGCCCCGCGACCAATCGGATCGCCTCGATCCGCGCCTTGATCGCGTCGGCGGCGTCGAGCTCGTCGCGGCTTTCGTAGCCGCTGGCACCGACGTCGGCGGCGGCGAAAACGACGCACGGCATGCCGTTGTCGATCAGCGTGCACGCGACGCCCTCAATTCGGTCGACCGCGTTCCCCGTCGGCAGCAGCGCGCCGCAGCTCGACCCGGCGGTGCCGGTGAATTCGAGCGGGATCGGCGCGGCGGTTCCCGGCACGCCGTCGATCGCCGCGTCGCCCCCATAGGTCACGCGGCCGCCGGGGGTCGCGACCGTCGCGATCGCGACCTGCCCGGTGTTGACCATGTGAATCGCGACGCGCGTGGTCGCGGGCTTAGCGGTGACGAGCCCACGCTCGATCGCAAACGGCCCGACGCCGGCGAGGACGTTACCGCAATTCTGCGCGTCGCTGACGACCGCCGTGTCGACGAACACCTGCAGGAACAGATAGTCGACGTCGATCCCCGGCCGGGCGGAGCGCGAGACGACCGCGACCTTGCTCGTCAGCGGGTCGGCCCCGCCCATGCCGTCGATCTGGCGCGGATCGGGCGAGCCCATGACGCTGAGCAGGAACGCGTCGCGCGCGGCGACGTCGGCAGGCAGGTCGTCGGCGAGGAAATAGCCGCCCTTCGACGTGCCGCCACGCAGCCACATGCACGGTACGCCGTCGGACACCGGGTCGTCAGACACCGGGCCGTCAGACATATGTCAGGCCGAGCGCGGCGAGCTTGCCGCGCATGTCGTACATGTCGAGGCCGAGCTCGCCTGCCGCCAACCGCGCGCGCTTCTCCCCCTCCTTCGCCTCGCGCTGCTGTGCGGCTGCGAGCACCGCGGCGGCGTGCGCGCGCGGGACGACGCAGACGCCGTCGTCATCGGCGACGATGATATCGCCCGGCGCGATCGCCGCCCCGGCGCAGACGATCGGCACGTTGACCGACCCGAGGCTCGCCTTGATCGTGCCCTGCGCGAACACCGCCTTCGACCACACCGGAAAGCCCATCGCCTCGAGATCGCGGACGTCGCGGACCCCGGCGTCGATGATCAGCCCGCGGCAGCCCCGCGCCTGCGCCGAGGTCGCCAGCAGGTCGCCGAAATATCCGTCTTCGCAGGGACTCGTCGGCGCCAGCACGAGAATGTCGCCGGGCTGAACCAGCTCGATCGCGACGTGGAGCATCCAATTGTCGCCCGGCGGCGCGCTGATCGTCACCGCTGACCCGGCGATGCGGACGCCACCGTAGATCGGGCGAAGGCGGCTGGCGAGGAGGCCGGTGCGGCCCTGCGCCTCGTGGACGGTAGCGACTCCGCACGCCGCCAGCGCTTCGATGACGCCGGGGTCGGCGCGGTCGATCTGGCGTTGGACGATACCGGTCATGGGCAACTCCGCGAACGACAATCTGTGGCGATGTCGACCGTTACGCCGCCAGTCATAAGTAGGACATCGGCATAACCACATGCTAATCGTGTCCGCCATGGAGCCCGGCCGTCTCAATCTTCGCCATCTCGACGCGTTCGCCGCGATCGTCCGGCTCGGCAGCGTCAGCGCGGCGGCGGCGGTGGCGCACCTGACGCAACCCGCGATCACGCAGGGGCTCGCGCGCCTCGAACGCCAGCTCGGCGTTCATCTGTTCGACCGCCACCCGGGCGGGATGGCGGCGACGGCAGCGGCGGTCGGCTTTGTGCCGCGGGTCGAAGCGGCGCTGGCGTACGTCGCGAGCCGCCGGGTGACGATGCCGCAGCTGACCGCCTTCGTCGCGGTGGCGCGCGGCGGCAGCTATGTCAGCGCGAGCGCGGCGACGGGATTGGCCGAACCCTCGCTCCACCGGGCGGTGCGCGACCTGTCGCTCGCGCTCGGCCGCCGCCTCGTCGAGCGGCGCGGGCGGGGGCTGATGCTGACCGCGGCCGGGCTGCGGACCGCGCGCGGCTTCCGGCTGGCGCTCGCCGAACTCGCCGCCGGGCTTGCTGAAGTCGCGGCTTTGCAGGGGCTTGCGCGCGGCCGGATTGCGATCGGGGCGATGCCGCTGGCGCGCGCGCGGGTGCTGCCGGCGATCATCGCCTCCTACCATCGCGACTTCCCGCACGTCGAGATCGTCATCGCCGAAGGGTCGCATGCCGAGCTGATCGAGCCGCTGCGCGACGGCGATCTCGACCTGCTGATCGGGGCGCTGCGCGATCCCGGGCCGGGCCCCGACGTCGTCCAGACGCCGCTGTTCGACGACCGCCCCGTGGTCATCGGCCGCGCCGAACACCCCCTCGCACGGGTACCGCACACCATCGCGCACATGGCCGACTACATGTGGATCATGCCGGCACGAGCGACGCCGTTGCGCGCGATGTGGGAGGCGATGTTCGCGCGCGCCGGGGTCACTGCGCCGCGGGTGCCAATCGAATGCGGCTCGGTCATCACGATCCGCGGGCTGCTGCTCGACAGCGATTGCCTGACGCTGCTGTCGCCCGACCAGGTCGCGGTCGAGCTCGCGGCGGGGTGGCTGACGACGATCGCCACCCCGCCCGACATGGTCCGGACGATCGGGCTGACCGCGCGGGCGGGCTGGATCCCGACCGCCGACCAGCGCGCCTTCATCGATCGGGCGCACCACGCCGCCGGGCAGACTTCGTAGCAGCTTATGCCGCCGATCGGATTGCGATTGGTGTCGTCGGGGGGCGGGGAGCACGCTACCCTGGTGACGATGACCCTCTCCCTGATCGGCTTCGGCGAAGCGGCGCAGGCGTTCGCCGCCGACGCGGGCTGGTCGGCGCGCGGGTTCGATAGTGCCGACCGGCGCGCCGATTTCGCCCGGCTCGGCGTGACCGCGATGGGCACCAGCGCCGCGACGGTCGCCGCCACGCCACTGATCCTGTCGCTCGTCACCGCCGCGTCGGCATTTTCCGCCGCGCGTGACGCCGCCGCGCATCTGTCGCCCGGGGCGTTGTGGTGCGAATGGAACGCGGGCGCCCCCGCGACCACGCGCGCCCCCGCGGTGGTGGTCGCGGCGGCGGGCGGCCGCTATGTCGATTGCGCGGT
>JBBSFF010000303.1:0-3278 GCA_038238995.1 Sphingomonadales bacterium | reverse complement strand
ATCAACGCCGACCCGGCGTGGCCGTTTAAGACCTTCTTGACCGGACAAACCATGTTGATGTCGATGATCGCCGCGCCGCGGTCGGCATTGAGCTTTGCCGCCGCCGCCATGACGCGCGGCTCGCACCCGGCGAGCTGCATCGACACCGGCTCCTCGGCGGCGTCCCACGCGCACTTTTGCAACGACTGCCGCGTTTCGCGAACCATCGCCTCCGACGCGATCATCTCGCTGACGGTCAGCCCGGCGCCGTAGCGCTTGACGATGCGGCGGAACGGCAAGTCGGTGACCCCGGTCATCGGCGCGAGGACGACGGGGTCGACGCGGTGCGGGCCGATGGCGAGGGGCGGAAGATTGCGCAAGCGTGATGCCTAAAAAGCAGGCATTTCTCCTACCCGGCCGCGCGCCATGCGGCAAGCCGGGCTATTTGCCCGGCTTAGGGGCCGGGCCAGTCCACGACCACGCCGCGATCTTCCACGCCTTCGCCTTGCCCTTGAGCGCGAAGGTCATCTGCCCGTCCTCGAGCATCGCCGTACCGCGCTGCTTGAAGGTATAGGTTGCCGGCACGACGACATACGCGACGCCGCCCTCGACCTCGGTCCGCGTCGCTTTACCCAAGACGACCTTGCCGCCGCTGATCCCGCGCGCGGTCGCATCCTTGTCATAGTCGGCCGCCCATTGCGCCAGCGCGGTCGTGCCGACCCAGTAATGCGGCGCGAATTCGTCGATGATCGACGTGCCGCCCGTCACGAATTGCGACGCGGCGACCTTCATGTCGCCGCCGTTGAACGCGAGCAGGAACGCACTGATTGGTGCGCTGACCGAATTGTCCTGAATTGCTGCCGCAGGCCCAGCCACCGTGGCCGCCAAGAGTGCCAGGCCGATCAATGTCCGCATAGTTCCCCCGAGGAATAACGGCCAAAAACTGAACCGCCGTCGCCCACCTGTCAACTCGTGCCCCCTTGCCGCCGGTGACCGCGCGCCTATACGGCCCCTCGTGATCGTCCATGCCCTCATCGTCGCCGGCGGGCGCGGAGTTCGCGCCGGGGACGGCGTGCCCAAGCAGTATCGCGCGCTCGGCGGCAAGGCGGTCTTGCGGCATTCGATCGAGACGTTCCTCGCGCACCCCGGCATCGCGGGCGTTCAGGTGGTCATCCATCCCGACGACCGCGCGCTGTACGCGGCTGCAGTCACCGGACTCGGCCTTCCGCCCGCCGTCGACGGCGGCGCGACGCGGCAGGCATCGGTGCTCAACGGACTCGAAGCAATCTCGGGCGCGACCCACGTTCTCATTCACGACGCTGCCCGCCCGTTCGTCACGTCCGCGATGATCGATCGCGTCATCGCGGCATTGGTGACAAATGATGGCGCCACCCCCGCCCTCCCCGTCGTCGATTCGCTGCGGACCGGCGATGCGACCGTCGACGGCGAGATCGCGCGCGACCGGCTCCACCGCGTCCAGACTCCGCAAGGGTTCGCGCTCGCCCCGATCCTCGCCGCCCACCGCGCCGCCGCGTCCACCGCCACCGACGACGTCGCGGTCGCGATCGCCGCGGGGATCACCGTCGCACTGGTCGCGGGCGACGAAAGCGCGTTCAAGCTCACCACGCCGGACGATTTCGTCCGCGCCGAACGGATGCTCAGCCCCAACATGATCTCGCGCACCGCCATGGGCTTCGACGTCCACCGCTTCGGCCCCGGCGATCACCTGTCGCTGTGCGGTGTGCGCGTGCCGCATACGCACGGCTTGATCGGGCATAGCGACGCCGATGTCGGCCTCCATGCGCTGACCGACGCGCTGCTCGGCTGCATCGGCGCGGGCGATATCGGCACGCACTTTCCACCGACCGACGAGCAATGGCGCGGGGCGTCTTCCGACCGCTTCCTCGCCCACGCCTCTTCGCTCGTCGCGGCGCGCGGCGGCATCATCGATCACCTCGACCTGACGATCATCGCCGAACGCCCCAAAGTCGGGCCGCACCGCGTCGCTTTCGCTGCCCGGATCGCCGACATCACCGGCTGCGCCTCGGTCAGCATCAAGGCGACGACGACCGAGGGCCTCGGCTTCACCGGGCGCGGCGAGGGCATCGCGGCGCAGGGCGTCGCCAGCATCAGGGTCCCCGCATGATCTTCAGTGACGACGTGCTCGCGCTCGCGGCGCAGGTGATCGACGCCAACCGCGCGGCGGGGCTGACCGTCGTCACTGCCGAATCGTGCACCGGCGGCTTGGTCGCGGGGGCGCTGACCGAATTCGCCGGGTCGTCCGACGTCGTCGATCGCGGCTTCGTCACCTACTCGAACGCGGCAAAGCACGAGGCGCTCGGCGTCAGCAGCGACATCCTCGATACGTTCGGCGCGGTGTCGATCGCGGTCGCGTGGGCGATGGCGCAGGGCGCGCTCAAGCACAGCCACGCCGACGTCGCGGTCGCGATCACCGGCATCGCCGGCCCGGGCGGCGGATCGGACAAAAAGCCGGTCGGCACCGTCGTGTTCGCGGTCGCCCGGCGCGCCGATCCCGGGTGCAAGATCGCCGACACGCGGATGTTCGGCGACCTCGGACGGAGCGAGATCAGGCGACAGGCGGTGCTGTGTGCGCTGAAACTGCTCCTGCCAGGCTGATCCTCGGCGCGGCGTAAAGCTCTGCCGCGCGCTTCTCGAACGACGCGACCATCCGGCGGAACGCCTCGCCGAAGACCACCCCCGCGAGCTTCTCAAACAGGCGCGAGGCGACCTCGAACTCGACCGTGAAATGGACGGTGCAGCCGCCCGGCGCGGGGTCGAACCGCCAATCGTTGCGCAAATATTTTAGCGGCCCTGAAACATACTCGACGTGGAGCATCGTGGGGCGGTTGAGCGTCACCCGGCTGGTGAAGCGTTCGCGGACCATCTTGAAGCCGACGACCATATCGGCGGTGACGACGTTCCCGCTGCGCCCGGTGATCCGCGTCGCCTGCACCCACGGCAGGAACTCGGCGTAGCGTCCGATGTCAGCGACCATGTCGAACATCTGCTCGGGCGTGTACGGCAGGAAGCGGTCTTCGACGTGGCGCGGCATCAGACGGTTGGCGCCTGGGTCACTGCTGCTCCACTCGCCAACGCCGCCTCGCGCTTCGCCCGCATCGCCGCGAAGTCGGCCCCGGCGTGGTAGCTCGACCGCGTCAACGGGGTCGCCGCGACCTGCAGGAACCCCTTCGCCCGCGCGATCGCGGCATAGCTGCGAAACGTGTCGGGGGTGACGAAGTCGATTACCCTGGCGTGGCGCGGCGTTGGCTGGAGATACT
>JBBSFF010000302.1:0-3305 GCA_038238995.1 Sphingomonadales bacterium | reverse complement strand
GTGCCCACGCCGCGACGCGGGGAGGTGACTACGACCACGCGCCGGACCTTCCACACCCTCGACGGACTGCGCGGCATCGCGGCACTGGCGGTTGCGTTCCGCCACATCCCCGACAATGCGATCGGGCTGCTGACCCCCGAAAGCTATCTCGCGGTTGACCTCTTCTTCATCCTGAGCGGCTTCGTCCTCGCTCACGCATACGAAGCGCGGCTCGCGACCGGGATGACGGTGATCGATTTCGTCGTCGCGCGCCTGATTCGGCTGTACCCGCTGTATCTGATAGCGAGCGTGCTGACGCTGCTGCTGGTGGTTGTCCCTGCGGCGGCGGGGCATTATCACCCGCCCGCGTGGCGGCTGCGCGACATCGTCCTCGCCCTGCTGTTCGTGCCACAGATCGACCCGTTCCACCCCGACACGCCGATCTTCGCGCTTGCCGGGTCGGCGTGGTCGCTCGCGTTTGAACTCGCGGCGAACGTCGTTTTCGCGCTGATCGCGACCCGGCTGACGCCGCGCGTGCTCAGCGGCGTCGTCGCGGCCGGCGCGGCGGTGCTGCTCGCCGCCGCGTGGCAGTTCGGATCGATCGACATCGGCTATAACCAGATCACCGCGTGGGGCGGGATCGGGCGCGTCGGCTTCGGCTTCTTCGCCGGGGTCGCGACCTACTGGCTGTGGCGGGCGGACGCGCTGCCGTGGCTGCGGCTGCCGCCGTGGCTGGCGATCGCCGCGGTCGTCGCGATCTTCCATCACGAGCCGATGCAGTTCCAGACGGTGAGCGACATCGCGCTGATCATGGTCGCGATGCCCGCACTCGTCCTCGCCAGCGCGCGGAGCGAACCGGGGCGGTGGCTTGCGGCGCCGTTCGCGGTATTCGGCGCGGCGTCGTACGGCATCTATGTCGTGCAGAACCCGGTCGACCAGTGGTTCGAAACGCTGGTGCCGTGGCGGCGCGTTGGCGACTATGGCGGGCTGGGGTCGTGGGGCGCGGTCGCGCTCGTCACGACGATGGCGGCGGCGGCGATCGTGCTCGACCGGTTGGTCGACATCCCCGTCCGCGCGGCGCTGACCCGTGCGTGGCGTGGGGTGCCGGGTGCCCAACCCGCGCGTCGAGCTTCTGCGAATGATCGAGTGTCCGGCGGGACTACCACAGCGCGTCGTCACCGCTTAGATAGGAGTAGCGCACGACCTCCACGGGGATGACCAATGGCCAGCGAAGCACCGCCAACCGACGCACCGATCGTCCTGACACCGCCCGCCCCCGTCGCTCCCGTCGCCCCGGCGCGCGCGGGCGGCCTCGTGCCGGTCAGCGAGAAGGCGGCGAGCGAGCTCGACGCGCGCGCCGAAGCCTTCGTCACCGACCTCGTCGCGCTCGACGCCGCGTCCCCCGAATTCGGCCGCAAGGTCGACGAATTGACCGCGCTCGGCGCGAAGCAGATCGCCGATGCCGCCGGGCAGACCAACCGCTTCCTCGACCGTCCGGTGCGGTCGATGGACAAGGACAGCGGCATCGGCTCCGACCTGACCGCGCTCCGCCAGACGGTCGAGGACCTCGACCCGTCGAAGCGCGGCAAGCTGACGAGCCGCAAGAAGATCTTTGGTCTGATCCCGTTCGGCGGCGACAAGCTCCGCGACTATTTCGACAGCTACAAGTCGGCGCAGTCGCATATCTCGACGATCCTCGAGCGGCTGAAGGACGGCAAGGACGAGCTGCTGACCGACAACGCCGCCGTCGACGTCGAGCGCGCGAACCTGTGGACGCAGATGGGCAAGCTCGAACAGATGGTCCACGTGTCGAAGACGCTCGACGCCAAGCTCGAGGACAAGGCGAACGAGCTCGACTACACCGACCCGGCGAAGGCGAAGGCGATCCGCGAGACCGCGCTGTTCTACGTTCGCCAGCGGACGACCGATCTGCTCACCCAGATGGCGGTCAGCGTCCAGGGATATCTCGCGCTCGACCTCGTCAAGAAGAACAATGTCGAGCTGATCAAGGGCGTCGACCGCGCGTCGACGACGACCGTCGCCGCGCTGCGCACCGCGGTCACCGTCGCGCAGGCGCTGACCGCGCAAAAACTCGTGCTCGAACAGATCGGCGCGCTCAACACGACGACGGCGAAGATGATCGACGGCACCGGCGAACTGCTGCGCACCCAGACCGGCCAAATCCACCAGCAGGCCGCGAGCTCGACGATCCCGATCGAGACGCTCCAGCGCGCGTTCCAGAACATCTATGCGACGATGGACGCGATCGACACGTTCAAGGTCCAGGCGCTCGCGTCGATGAAGACCACCGTCGATACGCTCGCGGTCGAGGTCGAGAAATCGCGCGGCTACATCGCCCGCTCGGCGGGGCAGGCGCAGCTGAGCAAGCCAGCGGCGGCGACCGCGATCAGTTCGTCGTTCACCCCCGTCTGATGGCGCGAACGCCCCGCGATCCCGAGGCGATGATGCGGCGCTTCGACGACGTCATGGCGCGCCATCCGCTGACCGCGCCGCTGACGCGCGGATCGATCGAATCGCGGATGCGGCGGGCGAAGCGGCGCGCCGAACGCGCCGGAGAAAAGGCGATGCGGATGGCGCTGACCGTAATCGCGGTCATCGTCGCGACGGTTGTCTTCGGCTTAGCGGTCGCGCCGATCGGCATCGGCGCGCTGCTGACGATCATGTTGCTGACGATTCTCGCGTGCATCCTGCTTGGCATCTTTCCGCGCGATACCGCGCCCGAACCGGTCAAGCTCGCGACCGCCAAACCCGCCGTGCTGCCCGCGCAGGTCGACGCGTGGCTCGACGCCAAGCGCCGGTCGCTGCCGCTGCTCGCAGCGCCGAAGGTCGATGCGATCTCGGCGCAACTCGCCGCACTCGCGCCGCAGCTTGCGGGCGTCGCGCCGGGCGACCCGACCGCGCTCGAATTGAACCGCCTGCTCGGCAAGCACCTGCCCGAACTCGTCGACCGGTACGAGAAGGTCGCGCCCGCGCAGCGCAAGGCGGCGACGGTCAACGGCGGCCCGACGATCGAGCGCCAGCTGGTCGACGGCCTGGGGTTGATCGAAGCCGAACTCGTCCGCGTCAACGACCGCCTCGGCCAGGACGACCGCGACGCATTCGCGATCCAGGGTAAGTTCCTCGAAAACCGCTACGGAAAGGACGGGACACTGTCCTGACGCGGTCGGCGCATCCGAACCAAGCCGGCATCCCCGCGAAAGCCGGGACCCAGATCCCAACCCAGGGGATGGGCCCCCCCATTGGCGGGGATTTCGGCTCGATATTACGACCGATTCCTCATTAGACGTCATAAAACAAGCCGCGGG
>JBBSFF010000301.1:0-3318 GCA_038238995.1 Sphingomonadales bacterium | reverse complement strand
GCGCCCCGCGGCGACGTCGAGGCACGGGATGACGCGGACGGCGAGGGTCACGCCGCCAACTCCAGCGCGTGCGCCAGCGTCAGCCGCCCGTCGTAGATCGCGCGGCCGACGATGACACCCTCGATGTTCGCGTGCGCCCGAAGCGCGGTGATGTCGTCCGCCCCCGCGACCCCGCCGCTGGCGATCACCGGCAGTGTGCACGCGGCGGCGAGCGCGGCGGTCGCCGCGACGTTGACCCCCTTGAGCAACCCGTCGCGCCCGACGTCGGTGAACAGCACGGCGGCGACCCCGGCATCCTCGAAGCGGCGGGCGAGATCGGCGACGGCGACGGTCGACGCGCGCGACCACCCGTGGGTGGCGACCATGCCGCCCTTCGCGTCGACCGCGACGACGATGCGGTTCGGCGCGGTGGCACTCGCGGCGCGGACGAGATCGGGATCGTCGAGCGCGGCGGTCCCCATGACGACGCGGGCGACGCCGAGGCCGAGCCAGCGGTCGATGTCGGACCGGCTGCGGATGCCGCCACCGACCTGGACGCGCCCGGGGAAGGCGGCGACGATCGCTTCGACCGCCGCCGAATTGACCCCCCTTCCGGCGAACGCGCCGTCGAGGTCGACGACGTGAAGCGCGGTCGCGCCGTCGGCGTGGAACGCCCGCGCCTGCGCGGCGGGATCGTCGGCGTAGACCGTCGCGCGCGCCATGTCGCCTTCGGCGAGCCGGACGACCTTCCCGCCCTTGAGGTCGATCGCCGGGTAGATCGTAAAGCTCACGGTCGCCACTCGAGGAAACCGCGCAGGACGGCGAGGCCGTACGCCTGGCTCTTCTCGGGGTGGAACTGGACGCCGAGGATGTTGCCCTCGCCGACGATCGCGGCGATGCTCCCGCCGTGGTCGGTCGTCGCCAACGTGTGCGCCGGGTCGGCGACCGCGAACGCGTAGCTGTGGACGAAATACGCCGCCGCGTCGTGCGGCAGGCTCCGCAGTGCGGGATGATCGGTCGCGAGCGCGACCTCGTTCCATCCCATGTGCGGGATCTTGAGCGCGGCATCGTCGGGCACCATCCGCGCGACGGTGCCGCCGATCCAGTCGAGCCCGCGATGCGTGCCGTGCTCGACCCCTTCGGTCGCGAGCAGTTGCATCCCGACGCAGATGCCGAGGAACGGGACGCCGCGCCCGAGCACGGCGGTCGTCATCGCCGCCTCGATCCCCGAGGCACTCCGGAGCGCGCCGATGCACTGGCCGAACGCGCCGACGCCGGGCAGGACGATGCGGTCGGCGCGGGCGATGACGTCGGGGTCGCTCGACACGGTCACCGTCGCCCCGCCGCCATTGCCGACCGCAACCTGCAACGCATTGTCGACCGAACACAGGTTGCCCGCGCCATAATCGATGACGACGACCGACTCAGACACCCCCAAGGGTCCCCTTCGTCGACGGAATCGCGTCGCCCTTGCGCGGGTCGAGCGTCACCGCGGTCCGCAAGGCTCGCGCGACGCCCTTGAAGCAGCTTTCGACGATGTGGTGGTTGTTGACCCCGTAGAGCGTCTCGATGTGGAGCGTGATGCCCGCCGCCCCGGCGAAGGCGGCGAACCATTCCTTGAATAATTCGGTGTCCATCTCGCCCAATCGCGGCTGGCTGAACGCAGTCTTCCACACCAGATACGGCCGCCCCGAGATGTCGAGCGCGACGCGGGTCAGCGTCTCGTCCATCGGGATCAGCGCGTCGCCGTAGCGGGTGATCCCGCGCCGGTCGCCCAGCGCCTTCGCCACCGCCTCGCCGATCGCGATGCCGCTGTCTTCGGTGGTGTGGTGCGCGTCGATGTGGAGGTCGCCCTTCACCGCGACGGTCAGGTCGATCAGCGAGTGGCGCGACAGCTGTTCGAGCATATGGTCGAGGAAGCCGATCCCAGTCGACACCGAATAGACGCCGGTCCCGTCGAGGTCGACGGTCACATCGACGCTCGTCTCGGTCGTCGCGCGGGCGATGGTCGCGATGCGGGTCATGGCGGTAGCGGGTAGGTTATCGTGGCGACGACGGCAAGACGGGGTTGTTCGGCGAGGCAGACTATGGCATGGTAAGCCATATGAAAGCGACGCTCGTCTTTCGCGAAAAGCGGATCGAGGCGGACGGCGCGATCATCGACATGACGATCTGGCGCGTTCCCGTCCCCGTGCTGCCGTCGCCCCATCGCCTGAAATACAGCTTGTACTATGGGCGCGGCGGGCAGCGTCTGATCGGCTTCGATAACGAACGCGGCAAAGGTGACCATATGCATGTCGGCGACGACGAGCGGGTGTATGCGTTCAGCACGGTCGAGCAATTGATCGCCGACTTTCTACAGGCGATCGCGACGATGGAGAATGCGCGATGAGCGAAGTCGAAATCCATGCCGGTGAAACACGTGAGGCGATGGCGGCGCGTTTCGTCGCGGCGTGGCGTGTGGCCGAGGCCGGCGGTACGGTCGGCGCGCATCACTTGTCGTTCGACTCTTTCGAGACGATGATGAGGGTACTCACGCCACGCCGGCTCGATCTATTGCGGACCCTGCGTCGGGCACCGACCACGAGCATCGCGGCACTGTCGCGCGCCATGAAGCGCGACTACAAGCGCGTTCATGCCGACGTCGATGCGCTGACCGCCGCGGGGCTGATCGAACGTAGTGCCAGCGGCACGGCGCTGTCGGCACCGTACGAATCGATCCGAACCGAGATCGTCTTGTAGGGCCCGGCAATCACCGCAAATCGGGCGGCACCGCTTCGCCGCTGAGCAGCGCAACCGCTTCCGCCAGCGGCACCACGCGCTGCTCACCGCCACCGAGCGGACGGAGCGCGACGGTGCCTTCCTCGGCCTCGCGCCGCCCGAGGACGAGCATGTAAGGGACGTGCGCGAGGCTGTGTTCGCGGACCTTGTAGTTGATCTTCTCGTTGCGCAGGTCGGTCTCGACGCGCAGCCCGGCCTTCGCCAGCGCCGCCGCAACCGTCCCCGCATACGCGTCGGCGTCGGACACGATCGTCGCCACCACCGCCTGCACCGGCGCGAGCCACAGCGGGAAGCGTCCGGCGTGGTGTTCGATCAGGATGCCGATGAAGCGTTCGAACGTGCCGAGGATCGCGCGGTGGAGCATGACCGGCTGGTGGCGCGCGCCGTCCTCGCCGACATAGCTCGCGTCGAGGCGGTCGGGCAGAACGTAATCGAGCTGGATCGTCCCGCACTGCCACGTCCGCCCGATCGCGTCGGTCAGGTGGAATTCGAGCTTGGGCGAATAGAACGCGCCTTCGCCCGGCAGTTCCTCCCAAGCATATTCCGGCCCGGCGCGGC
>JBBSFF010000300.1:0-3321 GCA_038238995.1 Sphingomonadales bacterium | reverse complement strand
GAGCAACGACCCAGCTTCGGCCGTTCCCGCGACTATGAAGCGCCCGCCCTGCGCGCTCAGGCTGAAGTCGGCGAGGCGCATGCGTCCGAGCCGCGCGGTGGCGCTGCCGTGCCAGTCTTTCCACGTCCCCTGGCCGCCAATCGCGACTTCGAGCGGCATGGCCAGCCCCGTCAACCGCGCGATCGTCCCATGCGCCGGAGCGGCCACCGTCGCCACGAGGTCGAGCGCGTCGCGGTCGGGGGCGGCGTCGAGATGGACGCGGACGACGTCGCCGCCGGTCGCGCTCGTCGCGGCGGCGTCAACCCGGGCGCGACCCGCACGGATTGCCGCCGACCCGGCGAGCGCGACCGTTTCATCAAGGCCCGTGACCGGGGCGGCAAGGACGCGGCGGTCGATGCGGAGCGCGTCGACGACGATGTCGATTTTTGGCAGGATACGCGTGTCGGCGCTCGGACGGAGGCGCGGGCGGCGGAGCACGGCGGCGTCGGCGGCGACCGCGGAGCGGACGGTCAGTCGATCGTCGAGCAACGCGAGCGGTCGCCAGTCGAGATCGAGCAACGGCACTCGCGCGAAGACCCCATCGGGGTCGGCGAGCGTCAGGTCGTGCAACTTCGTATGGCCGAAGATATCACCCTCGATGCGACCGACGCCGATCCGCAGCCCCGACTTCGGCGCGTATAGCCCGAGTAATCGCGCCACCGCCGCTCGCCCGCCGTCGCTGGCGATGAATTGGCCGCCGCCCCAGAGCAGTATGCCAAGTCCGATCGCCGCCGCGACGATTCCCGCGAGCAGCCGCGAATGCCGCCGGACGGCGCTGGCGCGCGCACCCGCCATCAGAAAGCCTGCCCGATCGAGACGTAGAACTGGACGCGCGCGTCGCCGTTTTGCGGGTTGATCGGCGTCGCGACATCGATCCGAACGGGGCCAAAGCCCGTGTAGTAGCGCACGCCGATCCCCGCGCCGTAACGGACATCGCGGAAGCGCGGGATAGCCGCTGTGTCGACCTCACCCGCGTCGAAGAACGGTACGACGCCGAAGTTGCCGAAGCGGAACCGCACCTCGACGCTGCCCTCGACGATCGAATCGCCCCCGCGTGGGGAACCGTCGGCGTCCTTCGGCCCGACTGCCTGATAGCCGTAGCCGCGCACCGACCCGCCACCGCCGGCATAGAAACGCCGCGACGGGGCGATGCTGCGCTGCGACGCCCCGGCGATCGTGCCGAGATGCCCGCGCGCGGCCAGCGTAACGCGATCGGACAGCGGCAGGTAGGTCGTCGCCTCGACCTGAAGCTTGACGTAGCCGAACGTCCCGCTCGCGAACGACAGCTCGGGCGATGCCCGCCCAGTCAGGCGAAAGCCGCGCGTCGGATCGAGCAGATTGTCCGACCCGTCGTACGTCAGGCTCGCGGGCGTCGCTGCGATATAATAGGTCTTGAGCGGGTTCGTCGGCTGGCTCTTGTCGCGCTCGATAGAGATAAGTGCCTGCGGGCCGAGCGAATAATACCATTGCTTCTGCCAGATCAGGTTGGTCTCGCGTTCGACCGTCGCGCCGACCTGGAAGGTCCGCGCGTTGAACGCGTCCTGCGTTGCCGAATCGCCGAACAGGTCGAAGGTCAGCGTCTGGTCGCGCCGTCGCCAGTTCTGCCGGCGCAGCTCCGCCCCGACAAGTTGCTCGCGCTGCGCCGCGATCGCGCGGAAGGTGACGGCACCGTTCGGCGGCAGCAGGTTGCGGTGCTGCCAGCTCGCCTCGAGGCGCAGCCCCTGCGAGGTCGAATACCCGCCGGTCGCGGCGACGGTGCGGAGCGGCGCGGTATCGGTGCGGACGACGACGTCGATCGTCTCGCCGCCGCCCGGGGCCGGGCCGGCGGCGATGGGCGTGATCGTCACCCCGCCGACCAGCCCGGTCGCGATCAACGCGCGGCGCAGGTCGTCGAGATCGGCGGCGGTGTACGGGTCGCCCAGCCGCCAGCGCGCGAGGCGCTCGATCCCCGCCTGTCCGACGATCGAAGGACCGTCGACGCGGATTCGTCCGAAGCGTCCCGCTGCGCCCGGGTCGACGCGCTGGGTCAGCGTCGCGGTGTGGGTGACGTGGTCGACCTCGATCGCGGGCGGATCGATCGTCGCGAACGGGTGGCCACGCGTCGCAAGATACGCCTTGAGCCCGTCCTGCCCCGCCATAATCGCCGCCGCCCCGAGCGGATCGCCTACCTTGACCCCGATGCCGGCCTCGACCAGTCCGGCGGGGGTTCCCGGCGGCAGCGCCAGCGTCACCGAGCCGACGTGATACAACGGCCCCGGATCGACCGCGAGCGTGACCGCGACCGGAATTCCCGGCGCGATCGTCGTCACCGTCCGCCCGCCGTAATAGCCGAGGCTACGCAGGAGCAGGTCGATCAGATCGCGGTCCTCGGTAGCGCGGCGATTGATCTGGGCGAGGTTGGCGACCGCGCCGCGACCCTTGAACAGCTCAGAGTCGGTGCGAAAGCGCGCGGCCAGCCGGTCGTCGAGCCCGGTCACCGCGACCGAGTAGCGCACGTCGCCGCTCGCCACCGCATCGGCGGCGGTAGCGGCGGTCGTCGCCGCCGCGTCGGGCCACGGCACCGCGATGCCGGGTCGCGCCGCGAAGCCGTCGGGCACCGGCGTCACCTGCGCGATGGCGGCGCTCGCCCAGCATACTCCCCCGGCGAGCGCGGCGCGGACGCCGGCGGAACAAACGATCATGGGAGCACGGCTTAGCCCGCGGCGACTGCGGGCGCAAAGCTTGCGCTCGGCCCCGATCCCCGCGATGGGACACGGATGCAAAAAGGTGGCGGCATCATCCTCGCGCTCTGCCTGCTCGTCGGGGCGGGACTCGGCGTCAAACTCGGCGAGGGCTCGCTCGGGATTGTAATCGGGCTCGGCTTCGGCGTGCTCGCGGTCGTGCTGCTCGGCTGGGCGGACAGTCGCCGGAAACGCTGAGGTGCCGACCGAAACGGTCGCCGCCGATGCCCCCGGGATCGCGCGGGCAATCGCGCTGCTGGCGCGGGGAAGCGTCGTCGCGCTGCCGACCGAGACCGTCTATGGTCTTGCCGGCGACGCGACCGACCCCGCTGCCGTCGCCGCGATCTACGCCGCCAAGGGCCGCCCGGGCTTTAACCCGCTGATCGTCCACGTCGCCGACGTTGCCGCCGCCGAGGCGCTGGTCGAGATCGACGCGACCGCGCTCGTCCCCGGCGACCTGCTGCTGCTTGCCGAGGGCGATCGGCTGTCGGCCGACGCGCGCCTGATCGCCGGTGCGGTCGAGGTCGACATGTCGCCCCTGACGGGCGAGTCGCAGCCGGTG
>JBBSFF010000299.1:0-3326 GCA_038238995.1 Sphingomonadales bacterium | reverse complement strand
ATCTGGAAATAGCGGTCGAAGCCGGCGACCATCAGCAGCTGCTTGAACATCTGCGGCGCTTGCGGCAGCGCGTAGAATTTGCCCGGGTGGACGCGGCTCGGCACGAGGAAATCGCGCGCGCCTTCGGGGCTGCTCGCGGTCAGGATCGGCGTCTGGAACTCGGTGAAGCCCTGGTCGATCATCCGGCGGCGGAGCGAGGCGATGACGTTCGACCGCAGGACGATGTTGCGGTGGAGCCGCTCGCGCCGCAGGTCGAGGTAGCGGT
Source organism: Sphingomonadales bacterium (assembly GCA_038238995.1). Classification (GTDB taxonomy): domain Bacteria; phylum Pseudomonadota; class Alphaproteobacteria; order Sphingomonadales; family Sphingomonadaceae; genus Polymorphobacter_B. Next base: position 3,061 of record JBBSFF010000299.1, on the reverse strand, counting down.
ACTTGAGGCGGATTTCCTCGGGATAGTCGGCCTCGCCCGCGACCGGCAGCGGCAGTTCGTCGGCGCGCGACTGGACGACGACGTCGGCGGCGCGGAGTTCGATCGCGCCGGTCGGCATTTTCGGGTTGACCGCGTCGGGGGCGCGCGCGACGACCTCGCCGGTCACCGTGACGACGCTCTCGGCACGCAATTTGTCGAGAATGTCGAACGCCGCCGACCCGGTGTTGGCGACGATCTGGGTCAGCCCGTAATGGTCGCGCAGGTCGACGAACAGCACCCCGCCGTGGTCGCGCTTGCGGTGGACCCACCCCGACAGGCGGACGGTCGTGCCGGCGTCGGGGCCACGAAGCGCGGCGCAGGTGTGGGTACGGTAGGCGTGCATTTTGGGACCGTTCGACGGGGCGGGAGGCGACGGCGGGTGACACACGCTGGGCTCGAACTTGTCAAGGATCGGGCGCGCGGGCGGGCGTCGACTTGGGCGCGGGCAAGCACTTCTTGTTGGTCAGCGCCGGGAGACGGTGGTTAACGTGAGCAACGATCTGGAGACATCCGTTGAAGCTCGCCATCGCCGCCGCCGCCATTCTTGCTACAGTCGCCGCCGTGACCACTGCCGCCCCCGCGCCGAAGGTCGGCATTGCCACGCTCGACGAGATCGCGCGCCCGTTACCGCTGCCGTACGACGAGACCGCCGACGGCGCGAAGGCGGTCGCGGCGGCGAAGGCGCGGGCAGCCAAGAGCGGCAAGCTGCTGCTGATCGACCTTGGCGGCAACTGGTGCCCCGACTGCCGGGTGCTCGCCGGGATATTCGGCGTGCCCGCGGTCAAGGCGTTCATGGACCGGCACTACGAGATCGTCACCGTCGACATCGGTCGCCGCGACAAGAACCTCGGCATCGCCGAAAGCTATGGGGCGGATATCAAGGGCGTCCCCGCCGTGCTGATCGTCGACCCGAAGACGAACCGGCTCAAGAACCCCGGGCGCTTCGCCGCGCTGTCGGACGCGCGCAACATGACCCCGCAGGCGCTCGCCGACTGGCTTGCGGGCTGGACGCGCTGACCCTGCGGCATCCTGACGCTTTACCCCGCATCGAGCGCCTGTCGTTAGACGCGCGCGGGCATCGCGCCCGGCAAGGGAAGCGATGTCGAGTTCCACGTTGATCGCGCTGATGACGACCGGCTTCGGCCTGCTGACGATCGCGGCCATCGGCTTCGTCGTATACCGCTTCCGCCGCCAGCCGATCGTCTGGATGCTGCGTGCGGCGGACCGGCGGGTCGCGTTCCACCGCGACGCGGTCGCGGCGCTCGCGTCGGCGTTGAGGAGCGCCCGGGCGGAAGGCCGACGGGGCGAATACGATCAGCTCGCTGCGAGCTACCGGACGCATGCGCGGGCGTTGGGTTCACTCGACGCCACGGCGGTCATTGCAGCGGTACCAGCGTTCGACGCGCTCTGATCCGTCGGCTGCCGACGGAGTTGCACCGCCATTGGCGCGCCAAGGTTCGTTCGGCAGTGTTCGAAGTGTAAAAAATTCCGACGGTTTTCGCGACGTCGATTGGTACGACGAAAACATGTTAGCATGTGTTGCAAGTCACTAAATTGTTTGATGAATCGTTTTCGTAAGCGCGCATTGGAAGAATATTGAAGTTGGCACGAACATTGCTTTGATTGGTTTTTCAGCCAGCTACTGGGCCCGCGGGCCACGCGACTTGGTGTCAAAGGTCCGGCGTTACCGCGCCGCTTGAGAAGGAACGAGCATGTCACCGAAAACCATCGCACTGGGCCTTGCTGCCCTCGCCGTTGCCGGCAGCGCCTCCGCGGCGGTCACGATCACCGTCGAGAACCCCGGCGTCACCAGCACGAGTGCGAACGGGACGTTCTCAGTCGAGACCTTCGACGCGTCGACGCAGGGCTTCGTCACCAGCTTCACCGACGTCATCGGTGGCGTGACGTTCAATTATGCGGGCGTCGACGTGCGTCCGGCCGATATCTACGGCGGCGTCGGCGGCACCCAGTATGCCGCGACCTACAATGGTTTGAACTTCCCGCCCTATTCGGCGTCGCAGGGGACTTACACGCTCGCCGTGACCTCGCCGAGCCTGATCAACTACTTCGGCGCCTATTTTACCGCGCAGGACTTCAACAACTCGATCTCGTTCTACAAGGGCGCGACGCTGCTGACCACCTTCACCCCGGCGGCGGTTCTGCTCGCGCTTCCCGGTTTCGGTAACTACACCGACAGCAACGGGCTGACCAATGTGTTCGTGAACATCTACTTCACGGGTGCCGATAGCTACGACAATGTCGTGTTCAGCGCAGCCGGCACGGGTACCGGGTTCGAATCGGACAACCAGACCGTTGGCCGCTTCGTGCCTCCGATCACCGGCAACCTCGTCAGCGGCGTCGTTCCCGAAACCTCGACGTGGGTCATGCTGATCGCCGGTTTCGGTCTGGTCGGCGTCACCGCCCGCCGCCGCCGCTCGACCACCGTCGCCGCCTAACCGCACGACATCGTGACGAATTGGGCCGGGCGGGAGCGATCCCGTCCGGCTTTGTCGTCGGCGCCTGCCCCCGGTGGTCGGTGCGGCAACGCCCTTTGTCATCGCGCGGCCCCCGCGCTAAGACACGCAATGCGCATCCACCCCTTGATCACCGACACCGCGACGCTGACGTCGTTGTGCGACCGTCTGCGGACCGCCGACTTCGTCACGGTCGACACCGAATTCATGCGTGAGAACACTTTTTTCCCCGATCTCTGCCTTCTCCAAATCGCCTGCGGCGACGAGGCGGCGGCGATCGACCCGAAGGCTCCCGGCATCGACCTCGCGCCGCTGCTCAAGCTGCTCGTCGAGGACGACGTCCTCAAGGTGTTCCACGCCGCCGGGCAAGACCTCGAGATTATCTACAACCTGACCGGCAAGACCCCCGCCCCGCTATTCGATACCCAGGTCGCGGCGATGGCGCTCGGCCAGGGCGAGCAGGTCAGCTACACCAACCTCGTTCATTCGTACCTCGGCGTCGCCATCGACAAGGGCGCACGCTTCACCGACTGGGCGCGGCGGCCGCT
>JBBSFF010000298.1:0-3343 GCA_038238995.1 Sphingomonadales bacterium | reverse complement strand
CGCGGTGACGCTGGCAAACCCCGCCCCCGACCGCACCAGCCCGGCATCACCGCGCGCCCCGAGCGCCAGTCCGAGACTATCGAGCAGGATCGACTTGCCCGCCCCCGTCTCGCCGGTCAGGACGCTGAGGCCGTCGGCGAAGTCGAGCCGGAGCGCCTCAATCAGCACGACGTCGCGGATGTCGAGCGCGGTCAGCACGGCCGCGACGTCATTGCGATCAGGCGACCTTCTTGCTCATCAGCGCATAGCTATGCTTGTACCACTTCGACCCGGAATAATTATATCCCAGAACCGCAGCAGCCTTTTTCGCCTCCTCGGGCAGGCCGAGTGCGAGGTAACATTCGACCAGACGTTCGAGCGCTTCGGGCGTGTGGCTCGTCGTGTTGTAGGTATCGACGACGGTGCGGAAACGGTCGATCGCGCCGAGGAACTGCTTGTTCGTCTGGTAGTACCGCCCGACCTCCATCTCCTTGCCGGCGAGGTGGTCGCGGGTCAGGTCGATCTTCAACCGCGCATCGGCGGCGTATTCGGACGCCGGATACCGGCGGATCAGTTCGTTGAGCGCATCCAGCGCCTTCAACGTGATCTTCTGGTCGCGGTCGACCGAGGTGATCTGCTCGTAATAGCTGACCGCGACGATATAATAAGCGTACGGGGCCTCGCGGCTACCGGGATGGAGCGCGAGGAAGCGCTGCGCCGACAGGATCGCCTCGGAGTAATTCTGGCTGACGTAATAGCTATACGCCGACATCAATTGCGCCCGGCGGGCCCAGACCGAATAGGGGTGCTGGCGCTCGACCTCGTCGAACTGCGCAGCGGCAAGCTGGTACTGACGCCGCGACAGGGTCGCCTTTGCGGCGGTGTAGAGCGTGTCGACATCGCGCGCGACGTACGGCCGGTCCTTCTTCGCGCTGGTCGAGGCGCAGCCGGTGATGGCGAGCGCCGTGGCACATAATGGCAGCAGGACGGAACGGAGCACGCGGGACTGAATCATGCGCTCCCTCTAGCCGATGGGCCGGGGGGTGCCAAGCGGCGCGCGGCGGGCGTCCGCGACGACCTCGGCAATGGCATCGGCGACCGCGTCGGGGCGATCGCGCGGGATCAGGTGGCCGGTGCCGCTCACCGTCCGCCGCACGCCGATCGTCGAGCGTTCGGCGAGTTCGTCATGCAGCCCAGCCCAGACGCGATCGGCGACGCGGCGCGCGGGGTCGGGCATCGCCGCATTGGTGTCGGCGGCGGTGAGGACGATCAGCGGCAGCGCGCCATAACACGACCGGCCGTTCGCGACTTCGTCCGACGTCGCGGTCCACAGACTGTCGAGTTCGGCGACCTGCGTCGCCCAGGTGCCGACCGGCGTCGCGGCGTCGCAGCGCGCGAGCGCGGGGACCGGCGACGGCAGTTGTCGCGCCTTGGCGGCGGCGAGGCAGGCGGCGGATCGGTCGCGCAGCGCGGCGGTGCTCCCCGCCCCGGGGCCGAATGCCGCGCTCAGCCGCTTGTCCTGATATTCGACGCTTGGGTCGACGAGGACCATGCCGACGATGTCGCCCGGGCGGCGGTCGGCGAAGGCGCGGATGTAGAGCCCGCCCGCCGAATGCCCGACCATGACGAATGGCCCGGCGATCGTCGCGGCACGCAGCCCGTCGTCGAGGTCGCGGGCGATTGCGGTGGCGTCGCGCGGGGTGGGTCCCGGGTCGCTCAGCCCAAGCCCGGCGCGGTCGTAGCTACAGGCGCGGACGCCCGCGATCAAGCGCTGGACCCGGCCCCACGCGAGCGACGACGCCGCCCACCCGCCTTCAAGAATGACCGTCGGACTCCCGCTGCCGGTGCAGCGGAACGCAAGATTGCGCCCGTCGGGCAGGCGGGCGAGCGTGACCGCCGGGTCGGTGTGCGGCGCGGCGGCGGTCAGCAGGAGGGAGACGACCAACAACGATCCTCCCCGGCACGGAGAGGGGGACCGCGTGCCCCTTCGGCGCGTGGTGGAGGGGCGGTGCAGCAGGCTCATCGCCAGAGTCCGCACGACCGCCCCTCCACCATCGCAAGCGCGATGGTCCCCCTCCCCGTGCCGGGGAGGAGCCGCCTCACGACCGGAAATACGGCTCGACCTCGCCCTGCTGCTTGATCGTGATCGGGTTGCCGTAGCGGTCCTTCGACGCCGCGACGGTCAGGCGGACCCACGCTTCGGACACGCAATATTCGTCGACGTTGGTCCGCTCGACGCCCTTGAAGCGGATGCCGATGCCGCGCTCGAGCAGCGCCGCGTCGTAATGCGGGCTGTTCGGGTTGTTCGACAGGCGGTCGGGCGGCGTGTCGGTGATGGCGGCGGCGGGGGCTTCGGTCGCGACGGTATCGGTCGCGAAAGCGTCGGTGGCGGTCGTTTCGTCGGTCATGGTCGCGGGGCCTTCGGAGCAAAAACTGCCCGCGTGATAGCCAGTCGGGCGCGCTTGCGCTACCGTCGCGCGATGGCCGAGGATTTCGTTCGTCACAAACAGGCATGGACCTCCGACGAGGTCGCCAAGCTTCGCCGCTTCGCCGAAAAGGGCATGGCGGTCCGCGCGATCGCCAAGGCGCTGACCCGCAGCGAGGAGTCGGTCAAGGCGCGGGCGAAGGAGGAATCGCTCAAGCTCGCCAAGCTGCGGTAGCGCTGTCCTACACCCGCCGGGTCGTGCGATAACGGAAGCTGTCGATGGGCGGTGCCGACCCCCCGCATGGTCGCTCGGTCGGTCACGCGACGTTCTCCGTCGCGGCTGCCCATAACGGCGGCGAAAAAGCCGGTCGTTGTGTGAAGTTGTGTGACTTTCACCGCTTCCTGCCGGTGAAAAAGCCGGTCGCCGTGTGCATGTTGGTGACCTTCACGTCTCACCCGCGCCGCAGCGCCACGGTCTTGAGATGCTCCCACGGCCCGTCGAGGTAGCGCCAGACGTCGACGCCGACGACGGCGAATCGCCACGGCGCGAACCCGGCGGTCAGCGTGGCGAGCGTCGCCCGCGCGACCTCGGGCGTGACCTTGTTCTGCAGCGTGACGTGCCCGGCGAAGCGGTGGCGGTCCTGCGGGATCAGCAGCGGCTCCCACGCTTCCATCATCTCGGCGTGAAGCGCGGCGAGCCCCGTCGAGCGCAGCGTGTACGCGACCCCGCGCCCGAGCGAACGCACTCCCGCGACCTCGACCTCGGGCGAGGGATGATCGTGCGCAAGTTGTTTCAACCGCGCGACGACCGCGTCGAACTCGCTGCCCGGCAGCTGGTGGAACAGCGAGATATGCGCCGGCACGCGGTTGAGCGCCGCCGGATAATGCGCCCGCCGCAGTGTCTCGAACCGTGCCAGCGTCGCCGCATCGGGTCGCGCG
>JBBSFF010000297.1:0-3348 GCA_038238995.1 Sphingomonadales bacterium | reverse complement strand
GATGTCCGACGCCGCGACGGTTCACGCCCGGCGCGACCGCGCGGCGGTGATGACCGACTTCCGCGACCGGCTCGCGGCGATGGACGCCCCGGCGCGGCTCGGCACACAGGCGCCGACGCTCCCCGCGCCGGTCAACGGCGGGCTCGGGCGCGAGCATCCCGACCGGATCGCGATCACCGCGTGGCTGACGCGCCTGTCGACCGATCTGCAGGACCCTGAAACCAGCGTCGCGGCGAAGGTCGAAAGCGCAAAGCTCGACCTGCTCGATTCCCCCGCGACCGCCGGGCTGTTCGCGAGCCTGTGGGACACGATCAAGGGCTTCCTCGCCGACAACGCGCGGCCCGCCGGCCATGGCAGCGCGCGGCGCGCGGAGACGACGTCGCGCTTCGCCGCCGAATTGGGCGGGGTGATCACCGCCAACCCCGCGCTCGCCGACGCGCTCAATACGCTCGCCAGGCGGGCGGTCGTCAGCGTCGTCGCGACCTACGGCGCGAGCGTCGTGCGGCTGGTCAGCGACACGATCCGGTCGTGGGACGCGGGCACGGTGACCGACAAGCTCGAGCAGGCCGTCGGGCGCGACCTGCAATATATTCGCATCAACGGCACCGTCATCGGCGGGCTGATCGGGTTGGCGATCCACGCGGTCGAGGGCGTGGTCTGAGGCGCGCCTGGCGGCGTCACCGCGCCCGCCGCGACAGCGTCAGCAGGCTGTATTCGGGCGCGTCGCGCGTCATCCGCACGTAGACCGGGCCGCGCACATCGCTCGCCAGCCCGGTGCTCGGCCCGGTGATGCCGGGCGCGGCGACGCTCCGCACGACGCGCCCCGTGTCGCCGTCGCGGAGCACGAGGCGCGGGTGATCGCGGTCGCTGCGGTCGGGCAGCCAGATGCCCTGTTCGGTCGCGCGCCAGTTGACGATGTCGAACAGCGTCAGGTCGATCGGCAGCCGACGCACCCGCCCGTCGAGCCGCCACAATTCGCGAATGCCGGTCGTCTCGCCCGCGCGAACCGCATAAAGCGCCGGGCCGACGCTCTCTACGACCGCGAAGCCGGGGAGGCCAAGGTCACGCGGCGGGGCCTTGCCGAACGGGTCGACGGCGAACAACCGCCACCCGGCGCCGTCGAGGAGCGGGATGATCAGGGTCCGTCCATCTCCGCTCCATGCGGCCGCGTTGATCGAGCGGATGTGCGGATTCCAGCGATAGACCGGGTGTCCCAAAGGATCGAACACGATGATTTCGCGCCCCGCATCGCCCGTGATGATCGCCGCCGTCAACCGGCGGTCGGGCGACGATACGAGGGCCTGGATCCGCGCGGCGGAGAACGCCCCCCACGGCCGGACCGACCCGACGGCATCGCGCTCCCAGATCCGCCCGACGCCCGCCGACGCGACCGGAAAGCGAAGGCGACCGTCGGGCAGCAGGATCGCGTCGCTGATCCGGCCCCGAACCGTCGCCAGCACCGCGCCCGGTGCCCCGGTGTCGCCGGGGCGGATCAGTTCGGTCTCGATGTGGTCGGTTTCGACCAGCAGGCGCGTGCCCGCGACCGACAAGGCCGACACCGGTCCGAGCGCAACCGGCTGCGCGCGAACCTTCCCGTTGGAATCGACCAGATCGAGCCCCGAAACGCCCGCCCGGGTCCACGCGATCGCCATGCTGCCATCGGGCAGGGGGGCGATGGCCGAGCCAAAGATCCCGCTGCGCCGCCACACTTGCCGTTCGCGGCCCGTGGCCATGTCGCGGACGATCCAGCCATCGTCGTACCAGCCGTATTGGCGCTGGAACACGATGTCATTGCCGCGCGGCACGGGCAGGCCGTCGCCGTTGCTATCGCCTGGTGGACTGCTCAGCACCATGCGCTGACCGTCGGCGATCCGGACCGCGCCGATCCGCGGGACGGCATTTTCGCCGGGGGCGTCCCCCAACAGCAGCGCGCGCCCGTCCGCGCTCCATGCGAAGCGTGGGTCGCGGACCGTCTCGCACACGCCGACCAGCGACGCCGGACGGCCGGGGCGAAGCACGTACAAGCGGCACGGACGTCCGACTTCGTAGCCCGCGAAGGCGAGCGTCGCGTTATCCGGGCTCCACGCCGGGCGGCGCGCGTCGATGCCGGCGGGGCTGACCGCGCTACCGACGCCGACATCGCCGGTCGCGCGGATGAAGATGCGGTCGTGTCCGCCGTCCTGCCCGCGATACGCCAGTCGCCGCCCGTCGGGCGACAGCACGACGTCGCGCGCGCCGGGGGGAATGTCGTCGAGCGTCGCCGACCCGGCAATGGTCCACGCGACCGGGGCCGCCGCGCGCGCCTCGACGATACGCCAGACGATGACTGCCGCGAGGACCGCGACGAGCGCGATCGCCACGACGACGATCCGGGCCGCGAGGCGGTCACGCGAGCGTGAGGGGGCGGCTTCGTCGCGCGCGTCGGCGGTCGCGACGCGTCGCGGCTCGGCGTCGGCGGGACTCGATGGCGCGTCTGAAATCGCGTCGAGGTCGGCGCGGGGTTCGACGGCGGGCGTTTTGCCGAGCATCAGGCGATAGCCGACGCGGGGGACGGTTTCGATCGCGAACGGAACCGGTGGCGGCGCGTCGGCGGCGAGGCGGCGAAGCGTCTGCACCGCGCGGTTGATCGCATCGTCGCCGACGACCCGCCCGCCCCAGACGCGCGCGTTGAGCGCGCCGCGTCCGGCGACATCGGGCGACGCCTGCGCCAGCACCACCAGCACCTGCATCACCCGTGGTTCGAGCCGCCGCGACCAGTCGCCGGTGGCGACGGTCAGCGCCGCCGGGGTCACGCCGAGGTGCCCCAGCGCGAACGCCGCCTCGCGCGCCAGATCGACGGGAGCAGTGGAATCGATCTCCGAATCGGTCAAAAGGCGATTCATCGGCATCCGCCCATCAAAGCATCGGCTCCCCGCCATCGCAAACGGAACGTCGGCGGGCGACACGTCGTGGCGTCGCACGGCGGCAATCGAACCCGGGGCCATCCACCGGCCCGAAATTCAAGGAGTCGCGCGGATGACCTACAAATCGCTCGTTACCGCAGCGTTACTCGCTGCTGCCGCCCCGCTCGCAGTCGCGCCGGCGAATGCGGTCACGCTGCAATACACGCTGACCGGCAACGATCTCGACGGCACGGTCGAATTTGCCTCGTTCCGGATCGATGACCACCCTGTCATTCTGCCGAATAACTTCGAGTTGGGCGGAGGCTTTCGCGTCAAGTTCCTGAGCGGAGTTTTTCAGTACGGGGCAACGGTGAACACCCTTCGCGATATACAATTCGACAGCAGCATCCTGAGCGGTGGGTTTATCGACCTCGACGTCGCCGATAGCGTCGGCTCGAGCATCGTG